>NZ_JBNQGD010000372.1:0-10542 GCF_050436765.1 Arachidicoccus sp.
AACTGTTGTAAACATGCAGCATAACGGACAAGTCGGCTCGGGCATTGGTGGGTAAACTCGTTCTAATCCAGGGATCTTCTACAACAAGAGCACCTGTGTTGCTTAAATACACATCATCGGTGATGCCGCTGTTGAGCCCGGGGACATAGGGCATCCAGTCCCAACCGGCACTAGATATATAAGTCGGGCTGCCATAATTAGCCATAGGCTTTTGCGGGACGGAAATCAATACTGCCAAAATGTTTTTTGTATCTCGTTTTACAATCCGGGTGATATCAAATTTTCCTCGTTGCACAATGCCACTCAGCTCACCTAAGTATTGGCCATTTAAGAATATCTTCCCTTTTCTGTTGAGGCCTTCAAAATTTAGCCAAATCTTCTGCTTGGTAAAGATCTTTGGAACATCAAATTCGGTCCGATACCAATAGCTTCTGTCGTATTTTGATTTATCTACTTTATAAATATTGTCTCCAAAGTTGGGATCTTTTTCTAAGCCAGCTACCACATAGCTGTTAAAGACTGTCCCTGGTACGACGGCTTTTACCCACTGCGTCGTATTATAGTTCTTTCCAAACATTTGCAGACTGTCTTTTACCGCTGATCTGGGATAAACTTTCCAGATGATGGATGCGGAACTGTCTAAGGAATATACCCATTGAGCATGACAATAATTTTGCACACTAACGCATAGCAAAACAACAAGAAAACGTTTTTTTAAAAAGTTTACAGAAAGATTCATTAGCCAAAATTTATTTCGATCTGGTTTGAAAAAATATTTTTATTGTCCAATAGTCTCGCACCAATTTACAATATGGCAGGCCGCTTCGGCTTACCTGACGCGTCACGAATGAAGGTTCTTTTAGTCAACAAAGAATCCTTTGTCGCGGCGTCCCCAGTAATCAAAAATATTCCCCATAGCTATTTGTGCATTAGCGAACTTGAAACTTAATCCAGTAGCGGACTTCGATAAAATCAAATCTCCGTCGGGCAACATAGCCGTTTTCATAACAGTACCTAGTTATTTGAAAAATCCTCCTTAGCGTTATAACGTATAAAGTATGCCATTTCTGCATTACGCCCCGACCATCTTTCTATCTTGGTTTAAAGCGGAGATACGCATCAATTATTGTAATGCCAACCTATTGCACGTTTAGCGCCATTGAAGCGTAAGGGAGTCCATTTTTTCTGTTGTTCAATGATGATAATTCCTTATAAGTTCGCTTTGCTAAAGAGAAGAAACCTGTCAGTATAAAAAATTACCCGCACTATGATTTCCTATCTTCATAATATATCAAATTCCTATATTGTAGTACCCTTTCCATCTGGAGAATTAATTAAAACCAAAAGCGGGCGGCCGATCAGTGCTCAAAATTCCCCAATTTTTATCCGGCCTAGGGCCCATTACAAAATCGAGTTCGCCGCCATTTTCAATATCCTGTTGCCTGATAAAAGCATGCGTATATATTGCTCCATTTAATGTAGCTGATTGAATGTATCTATTATCTTCAGAAACATTTCTGGCAGAAATAGTAAACCTTTTTCCATTACTCAAATGAATAGTAGCTTTACTTAACAATGGAGAGCCTACTGCGTAAATTCCACTGGACGGATTAACCGGATAAAAGCCCATCGAGCTAAAAATATACCAAGCAGACATTTGACCACAATCCTCATTGCCAGCATATCCCGAGTAAGTATTGTTATACATTTCTTTCAAAATCTCAGAAGTATAAAACTGTGTTTTCCAAGGCGCGCCGGCATAATCATACAAATAGGCCACGTGATGACTTGGCTCATTTCCATGTGCATACTGTCCAATTAGTCCAGAAGCATTCCCGTTTATTTTTCCAGAAGAATCTTTAAGCGTAAAAAATCTATCGAGCTTATTGACAAATGCCTTGTCGCCACCGCTGAGCGCGATTAAACTAGGCACATCCTGAGGCACATACCAATAATATTGCCAGGCATTCCCTTCAGTAAAAGGATTACCGCCATTAGCACCATATTGCAATGGATCAAAGGGTTCTAGCCAATTACCGTTATGATCTTTCGCCCTGAAAAAGCCCGTTTTTTTATCAAAAAGATTTTTATAATAATTGGAACGTTTTATGAACTTATCATAATCATTTCTTTCACCCAACTTCTTTGCAAATTGAGCAACACACCAATCGTCATAAGCCATTTCTAAAGTAATAGAAACTGATTGAGATTGTAAATCTTCCGGCATATAATGATACTTGCCCCAAATATCAAATGGCGAGTTCGGATGATTAGTTTCTGAGGAAGCAATCACAGCCTTGTATGCTTCTTTTATGTCGAAACCTTTAATTCCCTTTAAAACTGCATCTACAATTACAGGAATTGAGTGGTTCCCAATCATACAATAATTCTCTTGTCCCCATAAAGACCAAATTGGTAAATAGCCGTAAGTTTTAAAATGTAACAGCATACTTTTGATAAAGGCAGCATCTTTATTTTGCTGGATCAAAGTATAGAGCGGATTAGCTGCGCGATAACTATCCCACAAAGAAAAAGTAGAGTAAAAGCCCGCATTTTTTATATTTTGCGTCGTATAATCTGCAGCCATATAATCACCGTTTACATCAGATATTGTATTTGGTTGAATAAACGTATGATACAATGCCGTATAAAAAATTTCCTTTTGCTTAGTCGTTCCTTCTATTTGAATTTTACTCAACTCTTTATTCCAAATTGCATCTGCACGTTGTTCTGTTTTATTAAAATTCCAATCTGGAATCTCCTGATTAAGATTCATTTTCGCATTCTCCATACTCACGGCGGAGATACCGACTTTCACCAATAAAGGCGATGGGCTTTTTGCAAAACTAAAAATTGCTCTAACATCAGTACCATTGACAATAGGCTGGGCGGAATAAACCGTGTGCCCATCAACAATTTTATCGCTATTAATTGAATGAGAAAATTGCGCATAGAAATAGACTTTTCTCAATTTCGCCCAACCCGTAATTATTCGAAATCCTTCGATTGTATGTGCATCTATGATGCGTATTTGCGAAGCGATGATTTTTGAGGACCAGCTGCCTTTATCCATCGAATGGTTTAGGTCAACCAACACATATTCTTCACTATCTTTGGGGAACAAATAACTATGAAACCCCGCGTGCGTAGTAGCAGTGAGTTTAACTTTTATATTAAAATCTGCCAAGTCTACCTGATAAAATCCTGGTTTCGCTATTTCGTTTTTGTGAGAAAAAGAGCAGTAATATTGATTAGCCGATTTCAGATTTCCATCAACGAAAGGATTGCCGGTTATCGGTAAAAATAAGATATCAAATAGTTCTCCAACACCCGTTCCACTAAGATGTGTATGACTAAAGCCGTATATTTCACCATCGTTGTGATTATAACCAGAAGCCACGTCCCAACTAGGAGCCTCTCTTGTATCCGGACTTAGTTGCACCATGCCAAACGGTACAGTTGCTCCCGGAAAATTATTCCCCGAAAGACTTGAACCATTAACAGCACCGGTACCAATAAAAGGATTTACATATTTAGTAACCTCATTGGAAGTATTTTGCGCAGACAAAACAAATGGCAAAAAGATCAAAACAAAAAGATCAAAATATATACGCCTATAATCCTTCATATTTTTATTTAAACTTTACCGCTTTTCTGATTGAATAGTTTTTATTATTCCATTTACACGCACCTTTACGCTTTTAAAAATTGGTGAACTAATCGTATATGCTGTTACTTTTCCGTTCACCCATTTAAAACTTACAGTAAAATTACCCCTTGCCTTTAACCCTTTTACCTCTCCGGAACTCTTCCACTGATCAGGAATGGCAGGCAGCAAATCAATAAACCCCTCATTACTTTGCAATAGCATTTCTGCTATACCAGCTTCCGCACCAAAATTGGCATCTATTTGAAAAGGAGGTCCGGCAGACAATAGATTGGGATAAACTCCACCTCCCGAGCCATAATTTATATTCGTTGCCATGGTAGGCCTCAATACATTTTTCAATAATTTATAGGCACGGTTGCCATCATATAATCTAGCCCAAAAAATCTGTTTGTAAGCAATTGACCAGCTTGGCCCATCATCACCACGCGCATTTAAAGTTTTTTTGGCAGCTGTTGCCCAAGCCGGCGTTTTATCAGGAGAAATTAAACTTGCAGGATATAAACCATACAAGTGTGAGATATGTCTATGATGTACATCAGTTTCTTTGAAATCCCTCAGCCATTCCATTATTCTGCCATCAGGAGCAATTCTAGCTGCCGGTGGAATTTTTGTCAACTTATCTTGTAGTACTTTCCTAAAAGAAATGTCCTTGGAAAGTAATTTTGAAGCCTTGATAACATTGCTAAAGAGCTCTCTAATAATTTGGTTGTCTATAGTAGCACCCATGCAAATACTGGCTGTTTTACCGTTGGGTAAATAAAAAGTATTCTCCGGCGACGAAGAGGGTGAAGTAACCAGCCAACCAGTTACGGGATCTTTTACTAAAATACTATTATAAAACGCTGCGGAGCCTTTTAAAATAGGATAAATACTATCTAAATAAGCAGTATCATTTGTAAATTCGTAGTGCTGCCAAAGATTGTCACACAGCCAACCAGAGCCAGCTTTAGAAATGCCCCAAGAAGCACTTTCTCCCGGCTCAGTAAAGCCCCAAACATTTGTAATAACGTGCGCCACCCAACCTTTTGCATTATAATAAGCTTTGGCTGTTCTCTCTCCATGTGGCACCATGTTTTTTACCAGTTCAGCAAGAGGAAGATTTAATTCTGAAAGATTAGAAACCTCCACCGGCCAATGATTCATTTCTACATTTACGTCTAGATGATAATCCCCATTCCAAGGTGTATGAATTTGGTTTGCCCAGAGCCCCTGTAAGTTGGGTGGCAATAAGCCTACACGCGTACTGCTAATTGTCAAATATCTTCCATATTGAAAAAAGAGTGCAGCCAATCCATTATCTGTTTCAGGATGCGCCTTAAAATTGTCCAGCCGCTTATCAGTTGGCAAATCAGCTCTAGACGACGCCCCTAAATTCAGACTAACTCTATCGAAAAGTTTTTGAAAATTCGTTACATGCTCCTTCTTTTGTTCAGCAAAAGGGATATTTAAACCGCTCTCTAAATCCTTTTCAAGTTTTGCTTCGAAAGCAGTATTTTTAAAATCCGTTCCTGCAGAAATAATGATGGTTGCGGCCGTCGCCTTGCCAATAACTAAATTGTTTCCGTCTTGCGAAAGCTTTCCCCCGTTTAATACTACTTTTACTTTTGTATCATATTTCATTCCTTTGCCATCGGTGCCATTATCTAATTGTCCGGACATTTCAAGCACATTGTCTTTTAGAGAAACGGTTGCACGCTCCGGTCTACTAATCGTAATACTACAATTAATCATTCCTTTTTTGTTGGCAGTCAATCTTATCACGTCTACGTCAGATCCAAAGCTGGTAAAATATTCGCGTTTATAATTTACACCGTTTACGCTAAAGGAAGTAGATGCCAACGCACTGTCAAGAGAAAGCTGCCGTTCGTAATGCTGATATAGCGTTGTAGCTTCACCGTAGTCATATTTTATTTGGAGGTTTCCTAAAATCTGATAACAACCCCATTGACGTCCACCAGAGCCTTTACCTGTACACACAAAATGCTGATCTATCAAATTCTGCGCTTCATTATTTTTACCTTGAACAAGTAGTTTTCTAATTTCCGGCAAATACTTATAGGCATCATAATTATTTGCATCTTGAGAAGAACCCGACCAAAGCGTGATATCGTTTAAAGTAATATTTTCATTTGTTACGCCTCCATCTGGCATCATACCTAAGCGGCCGTTCCCAAGAGGGAGGGTTTCTTCCCATCGTGTAGCAGGTTGTTTGTACCACAAACGCAGAGACTTATTTTGCCCAAACAATAAAATGCAATTAAAGCAAGATATTATTATCAATATGCCCGTCTTTTTTAAGCGAATCATTAATTAAATTAAACTTTAAAATCGTTAAAATAAGGTTTGGTTATTTATTATATAAAGTAAAATTAGCTTCGCCATCCCCAAATAATAGCGATACAATCCCTCATTAATAACTTAATTATTCTTTATTCCAGAAAGTAATCTGGCTAATATTTACATAATTAGGATCATCATAAGTTTTAAGCACTCTAATCATTACATATCTTACAGGTGGCGGATTGTCAATTAGCGTTTTGTTGATCGGTACAATTCCATCATCTGCTCTTACAACTTCTGTCAACAATGTCCATCCTTTCGCTTGGGCTGTTGCTTTCCAGTTTGCATCATTGGCCGGAATTTGCAAAACAGCATTAGTTGTATCTGCTATCCCCCAAACTTCAAAGTCGGTAGGGTTATGACAACAACCTCTGCCGATTTCTTGAATTTTCGCTAAGTTATTATATACTTTACCCATGTCGAAACTAAAATGCCTTGGAAATGTTCCATTGCCATCACTATGATATACATTGGGATAATCTTTAGGTGTCATTACACCATCCCATAGCTCATTGATAGAAGTACCAAAGTCGGCAGTCATATCATAGGGTAACATCGTACCCTTAAATAAGCTTTTATCGCATTGTACCAGCCTAAAAATAGACGGAAATGTGTCATATGATGAAGTATAGAATGTATCTATTGCACCCATCTTTGGAATAAAAGAAGATTGATACAGTACAGGGGTACCAAACTTATAATCCGTCAGCACCAGAGAGTTAACATTTGGGGCCAAGAACTTTTCTTCCAGCCCACCAGATTGATTAATATATTTTATTGTAGTAGTAATATTGATCGTATCAGGGGCAAGAAAATTTAGCTGGACGGAGGACAGATCATTACTTACTATAAACGGTGAATCTATATTTACGGGTCTATTATACAAACTGCTTTTATAAACATCGCCATAGACTCTGGCATTGTCAACTTCTGTGTTGATAGATTTATTTCCCGCACCATCATAGGATTCAATGAAAAAAGTATAGCTGTATTCCTCCAGGTTGCTAACCAGGCACTTAACCGTATCTGAAGGGTTATGTGAAGTTGCGGCCACAACTAAAGAATCAGCATAGTTATTCCAGTATACAACATATTTACTAACACTGGGATCCGGGCTCGGATGCCACTCTAACATCAGACGATTATTACCGGGTAATACAGAAACATTTTGAATTGCCCCTGGATAGGTTATTTCTTTACCATCTAGAAATGACCGGAAGTCCGTTGCTTTTCTTGTGCAGGCAAATGTAGCTACAAGGAGCCCCAGTATAATCCACGCATTTTTATAATAAGTTCTCATTTTAAAATATTTTTTATTCTTAAAGTAGCTGTTTGTTCTTTATTTTATCTTGGATCTCCATAAAAGGACATTTCATCAATATCAAAGAAATTATCCGTATGCCCCATGTTTTCCAAACATTCAAACCTGATATACCTAACCTTTGGAAGGTCTATCGAAAAATTATAGCCAAAGCCCTGCTTCCAAAAATTCCAGTCGTCATTGGTAAACTGAGGAGAAGGTAATCCTGAAGGTTTCGGTAATGCATTATACAATCCCATATTAATCCATCCATTAGGCGTCATACCGCCCACCGGTGGAAGTTCCGTACTATCTGAAGGCATCAATTCATCCTGGGGAGCATCGGCCCTACCCCATATTACCCATGTTTGTGGCGTGCCTTCGCTCCACAAAAATTGTCCCTGGTCACCATCTCTTCCCCATATTATATATCTGCTTAATCTGGCAGTTCTTCCCATATCAAATGTTACCCAAGCCGGCCATATATAATTCTTTGCATTATGAATTTGAATAGGCTGCTCTGTATTGTAGCAGATTGTGCCAGTAGTTACATTGTCCCATAAATTATGGAGGCCATAATAGTCATTGTATGGCAAGACATCAGTGGGTAATATGTAAGGAGTAAAGAGGCCCTTATTCATAATTGTCTCGTAAATAGGATTGATCGTTGCAAACAACGTGTCTGACCTATTTCCAAATTGGTCTGTAACATACAGTCCAAATTGTTTGGGCAGGGTGTCAAACCCCCTTAAGCTATAATTAATAGAATCTTGATTCGTATAATTTTGGTTGATAATTTCAAGCTTTTTAGTGACTACATCGGGCATAATTGCAACAACCCCAATATCCGCTTTTAAATCATTTCTACCACGAATATTAACGCCGCCAAAATCATTTTGCATCGACAAAGACGCGAAGGTCTCCAAATAAGGAGGGGTAGCCGGATGCACAGTAACAACCACCGAATCCGATTTTATATTTGCTCGGCTTACTGTATATAATAATACTTTATAGTCTTGACTTTTCGCAAAACCACTTACCGTCACACTATCAGAGTAATAGGATGATTTTGTTTGGCGGCTTACTTTATTATTGATTAAATACTCTGCCTGAACATAAAGAATATTTTTAGACTCCGGCAAACTGTAGGTAATATAAGCGCCACCATTAAAATTAGTGACTTTTATATTGGTTACAACTCCCGGTTTCGTCAAATCGGTAGAAACAATTTCGTTATACCCGTCTGTTTTTTTACAAGAAAATTGCGAAACTGCTAATATCACCACAACAAATGCCAACCACTTCTTCGTTTGAAATATAGATAACATAATTATTTGAAATTAAAATTGAAATTTAATTATTAATTGATCTTCCCTAACTTCTACCAATAAGGTGTTTGTACCAAATTAGGGTTTGCCAGCAAGTCATAAGTTTGTATAGGGAATAGATAATCTTTCAAACCAAAAATGGGCTGATAAATTGTGTTTACTTGGTAATAGCCCGAAGTATTTCTATTAAATACAGTCCATCCTTGAATTGGATTTGAGAGAACCTCCTGTAGTTCCTTCCATCTTCGAAGATCCCAACCTGCCTGTCCTTCAAAAGCTAATTCAATACGTGTTTCTTGGTGGATAATTTTTCTTAATCCATCTTTGGTTGTAGGAGCAGTGGGGTTTTTAGAATATTGAGTCCAGGCATCTAATACCCCTGGTAATCCAGCTCTCGACCTTACTTTATCTATCCACGAATAAACTTCGGGGCTCGGCCCTCCCACTTCATTCAGGCACTCTGCATACAATAACCATAATTCAGGCAACCTCATAAAAGGCCAGGAATAATTTTGCCAAACAGACGTCTGGCCTGCAGTGGATTGATAAGGTACTAATTTCTTTGCCCAATACCCGGTAGCATTATAACGTAAACGATCAGATGGCGCTGCCGGCCCATTTACTCCATTGATAAAATTAGGATTATTATCGTCCGTATTTCCCGACCCGAACCAAATACTTCCATCAAAAGCTACATCGGCATAATAACGCGGTTCTCTATCAAAATTGCCTTTGTTAGTCGTATAACCTTTTTTAATATAATAGGCATGGGCATCATCTCCCTGGGCCAATTTATATCTGTTGTTATAATCCCAGGTCTTATCCTCATTGATAGGAACACCATGATTGGTGTAAAATAACTCCGTTTCACCTATAGGCACAGAAAAATTAGAATAGACAGCAAAGACATTCGCAGCAGCCGCCGCATTCACACGTGGAGAAGCCATATATTGCCAACCGAAATAAGGGTTAAGTGTCCATACCTGTTCAGGATTCCAACTGTCTGTAAAAGCACCTTGAATAGTAAGTAGTTCTTTGGTACTATCTGTCATATGTACAATATTTCCTTGTGTTTGTAGTTGATACAATTGAGCACCTCCGGCGTTTGCCGCATCAATGGCAGCTTTGCAGGCATCTGCAGCTCTTTGCCATTTAGTTGGATCGACAGTTGTGGAAAATAAATTCTCTCCGTCTTTCCCTTTTACAGAAGCATAATCCGGGTTGCCATTAAATAAAGGGCTTGCCTCTGTGGCCAGTACTTCAGCTTTTACGGCCAAAGCTATTGTACCACTGATTCGACCATCTTCAGCAGCAGCATTTTGAATGGTTGGAGGTAAGTCAGGAATGGCCTGATCTAACAAATCTACCACATAATTAAAGCAGGAATCCACTGTTTGTTGTTTTTGTCTCACTTCATCGCTTGTCGCATTTACAGGAATTGCTACATCTGCAATAGGAATAGGGCCATACATACGTATCAGCCAATAATGATAGTATGCCTTTAAAAATTTCGCTTCCGCAATCCATCTTTTTTTCTGATATAAAGGCAAATCAGGAGGTATATTTATATTCGCCAAAAAGGTATTGCACATGCGAATGGACTGCCAGAGATTCACACTAGAAGTCCCAGTATTATATCCATCCCAAAAATTCATCAGCGGATTCTCTGCATTCTGCAAACCCCTCATAAGGTTAAAGCCATTATCACCACCGGCGCCTCCTAGGGTAGTCTTATCAGAAAGGTCAATAGGAAAGATCACCTCTCCCGAAGCAGTGAATCCTGGGTTTCCTGTAACGTTTGCCAATGCTTGCAAATTTGCATAGCATCCATACAAATAGGCTTGTGTCTCATTTGCGTTGCTAAAAGAACTATTTAGTGTAGCAACATTATCTGGTGTGACATT
>NZ_JBNQGD010000373.1:0-1713 GCF_050436765.1 Arachidicoccus sp.
TTCTTTCTAACGCAACTTCAGAATCAATCCCCTTCCATAACTATCATTTTGTAAAACTGCACACACCGTTTATTCAAACTTAATCCAATCAACTGCCGTAGCTGAATTGGTTTTCTGGACAATAAAAATATTGTGAACTCCCGGTTCAATAGTAGAAATATGGCCCTCAACTACCTGCCAGTTCTCTGTTTTTGGAATCTTTAACTGGCTAATGATAGGGCCGTTTATAGAGCTCAAATGAATGTCTATTTCACCCCCGGAAACGGATTTTACCTTTGCATGGATGAGTTTTAATTTTTTATTTCCAAAATTTACTGTGTTGTATTGTACCCAAGAATTTGGTTGCTTCAAGCTAACCGACCAACCTTTAAAAGTATCCGTTGTATCCAGAAAAGCAATAGAAGTTCCTTCTTTACTTATAGCACTATATCTATCGACTTGTATGGTATCTGTTGCGTTGGTGACACCTATTCCACGAAGGGTAGGTATGACTTTTTTAATCGTCCCGTCATCATTAAAAAACAAACTATCGGCTCTTACCGAGCGAGCCTTATCAAAGTTTGGTGAATAATCATCATGATGATAAAACAAGTACCATTGATTTTTATATTTGATTAAAGACTGATGATTTGTCCAACAAGTCGGCGACTCATCCATAATAACACCCGTCACCTTAAATGGCCCCATCGGACTCTTGCTTACTGCATATTCGAGCTGTTCCGTTTTGCCCTCCACGTGGGGATAGGTCAAGTAATATAGATCCTTTCTTCTAAATAAAAACGGACCTTCTTTCAAACCTTTTGTTGGCAATCCTTGTATCACCACAGGAGCAGAAGACAATTCGGTCATGTTCTTATTTAGTTTGGCCACATATAAATTGCCTTGCGCCCAATACAAATATGCTTGACCATCCTTATCAATAAATACATTGGGGTCTATTCCGTGTACATTGGCGATTGGTTTAGCCAAAGGAACAAAAGGTCCGGTAGGTCTATCCGCTATTGCCACTCCAATACCAAAGCCTCTCCCAAAACTAGTATCTTTTACTTGTGCAGGAAAATAGAAATAATATTTGCCGTTCCTAAAAATACAATCCGGTGCCCACATACTGTAAGAATCCGAGTTTACCCAAGGCACATTATATTGGCTTACAACAATGCCATGGTCTTGCCAACTGGTCAGATTAGCAGAAGAAAAAACATGATAGTCTTCCATGCAAAACCAACCAACACGCCCGTGTCCAGGCGTCGCAAGAATATCATGAGAAGGATATAAATAAACGCTATCACCAAAAACCCGCGCCGTAGGGTCGGCTGAAAATTGGTTTCTTATAATTGGATTTTGTGCGAATAAATTATTGATAAAAACTATTGCCGTCACAAGAATTACCGAAAATTGTATTTTCATTTTCATAACTGAAATATTTAAAAATTATTTATATAATTTATTTTTTAATTAAATACCGCCACAAATCCATCATTGCCGTTTACCTTAATATTTAGTTTACCATTTTCAGGAACAACGATGTTTTTTTGACTAAAAGAGGGGTTATCTTTTGCATTCGCTCCCGACATAATCAAGAAACCTTTTTTATTCTTTAAAAATGACAGATCAAGACTAAGTTCTTTTGGAATATTTTCTCCATTTAATCCAGCCACATACCAACTATTTCCGGATCTCCTAGCAATAACTTCTAATTTTCCGGGATACCCT
>NZ_JBNQGD010000374.1:0-15051 GCF_050436765.1 Arachidicoccus sp.
GTTATACTTCTAAAATGGCTACTCAGGCTATGGTACAAATGGGGATGAAAAAGAAAGACCGCCAAAAAAAAGGTAATACTGATCAAATAGCCGCTGCTATTATGTTACAGGAATATTTGGGTAATTATTTGTAAAGAAATTAAATTACCTTTGTATCTTCATTAAAACCTTATTTATAAGAAATGATTTTACCTATTATTGCATACGGTGCGCCTGTTTTAAGAAGAGTTGCAAAAGATATCGATAAAGATTATCCGCAATTGAGTAAATTAATTGAGGATATGTGGGAAACGCTGCAGGCTAGTAATGGTGTGGGGCTGGCTGCTCCTCAGATTAATAAAGATATAAGACTTTTCCTGGTCGATAGTAGCATTATATTTGAAAATGTGGAAGAAGGTGATGAACAGTTTCCGGACGAACCAGGAATTAAAAAGGTTTTTATCAATGCTAAAATTACCCATCTGGAGGGTGAACCGTGGCTATATAATGAAGGTTGTCTTAGTATCCCAAAAATACGTGAAGATATAATGCGTCCCCAGTCGGTAACCATTGAGTATTTGGATGAAAATTTCCAACAACAGTCTGGTACTTTTATCGGTATTACTGCGCGTATTATTCAACACGAATATGACCACATTGAAGGGAAATTGTTTATTGACTATTTAAAACCTTTAAAGAAAAAGCTATTGCAACGCAAACTGAACGATATTTCCAAAGGGAATATTCAGGTAGATTATAAAATGTTGTTTCCTAAATAGATTTACTGTGCCACTAGCTTTTTTATCATATAAATTTTCTTTTCAAAAACAATTAGCAATTCTTTGCATTCTATTGGCGGGCTTTGCTACATCCAGTTTCGCGCAAGTAGATACTGTAATTGAAAATGCAAGTGTAAGTCTGCCGGATGTGGCTGTGAGTAATATTAACATTTCGCAATTGTTGTATCGTATAAAAAACGATACGAGCTTTTACAAGGCTTTTAAGACCTTACATGTTGTAGGTTACACATCCTATAATAATATTAATATCTTAAACAAAGAGGGTGACATAAAAGCAAGTTACAATAGTAAAATTCAGCAAATACATAATGGCGGTTGCCGTTCCGATAAAGTACTTGAGCAGACCTCCACTGGTGATTTTTTTGATCGCAAAGGAGCTTATAATTACACTATCGGTGAATTATTCTCCAATCTTTTTTTTGTAAAAGGTAAAGTTTGCGGCGAGAATAACATTGTTGCTGGCCAGTCTTTTGGAACGAGCGGTAAATCAGGTATTGAGAAGAAGAAGGAGCAATTAAAGATGTTGTTTTTCAATCCAGGAAAGAAAATTCCAGGTATTCCTTTTATTGGTGATAAATTAGATTTGTATGATAGTGATGCAAAACAAAAATATAATTATAAATTAGAAACGACGACTTATAATGGGGTCTCTGCTTATATTTTTACCATTACTCCCAAACCTGGGGCTAGTGGCATTGTCATTGATAAAATGAGCACCATATTTGATGTGCTTACATTGGATGTGTTGGAACGTAGCTATTCATTAAGCTACAAAGCAGGACTGTATGATTTTGATGTACACATGCAAGTTGAATTAAAACATATTAATGGATTATTGGTACCTACCGTTATGCGCTATTCAGGTAATTGGAGCATTCTTTTTAAGAAGCGTGAACGCGCGACCTTTACTGCTACTTTAGTTGATTTTAAAAAGTGATCATCCTTTTTTCTTGAGTCCCTCTTTGATAGTACTTTCTACCTTTTTGGTTTGTATGTCTTCAATAGAATGAGATTTCCTTAGCTCTTTTTCCCGCTTTGAAATATTAGAAAGTGTAATATAATACTTCTTGAGAATTTCTAATTCTTCTTCTGTCAGATCTTCCACATCAATCAATCTATTGCTGGCTTTCTCATTGGCGGCAATTAATTCGTTTAATTTTAAATGTACCGCAAGTGTATCTTTGTTTTGTGATTGTTGAATGACAAATACCATTAGAAAGGTGACAATAGTCGTTCCGGTATTGATAACCAGTTGCCAAGTGTCTGAATATTGAAATATTGGGCCGGTGATACCCCAAATAATTATAATCATAAGTGCTACCAAAAATGCCCAAGACGAACCAGTAATATGAGTGATTTTGGTAGCGAAGGCGTCGAACTTGGCTGCGAACCCTGATGTATTTTTTCTACGTTTGTTCATTTTGCAATTTTAATAGTGTAAACTTAAAGATGTTTTGTCAAATTATGTTTTTTACTGCATGTGGACTGCACATCTGCTACCGACAACTACGGGTCGGGGTCTCAGCCTTAGGCTTCGGTGCCAAAGTCTTATTTGCGTCTTTGTCGATGTTATCGTCAGTTCCTGGCGATGAGCATTTTTGGACAGAACATACCTTTTGATCATATTGTTATTTTGTTTGTTCTATTTGATGAGCCGTCTGCTGATACCACCGGTGCGTACATACTTAACCAGGATTAGTTGCTTATATCCCACAGGCTAAGGGCTTGTGGGTTTTAGGCTCCGTATTGTAAATCTAAACAATAATAAGCAGTCGTCTTTTTTATTTAAAAAGTGATGTCATATTACAACCAAAAAATATGTCCGAGCAAATTTTTTTTACCTTACTTTTGTCCATAACTATCTTTCAAATTTAAAATAAATTGTGTATGAGTTGTTTATTTTACATTGTCCCGATATTGGGCATTGTGGGGCTTTTATATACTATTGTAAAAAGTGTATGGGTATCGAAACAGGAGGCAGGGAACGAACGAATGAAAGAAATTGCCAAACACATTGCTGATGGAGCTATGGCTTTTCTAAAGTCAGAATATAGAGTAATGGCATATTTTGTGGTTATTGCGGGTTTGTTATTAGGCTTTATGGGCTACAGCAACCCAGGTTCTAGTTGGACGATTGCAATTTCATTTGCATCAGGAGCTTGTTTAAGCGCTTTTGCTGGATTTATAGGAATGCGCATTGCGACAAAAGCGAATGTGCGTACGGCACATGCTGCAAGAAGCAGTTTGAAAAAGGCATTGGCTGTCTCTTTTTCTGGTGGATCGGTAATGGGCATGGGCGTAACTGGTTTGGCAGTTTTGGGGTTAGGAAGTTTATTTATTATACTAATAGCGATTTTTGCACCAGGTGAGCTGAGTAATAGCCTCGACGTGGGTAAAGCGATTGAAGTATTAACCGGTTTTAGTTTGGGGGCAGAAAGTATCGCCATGTTTGCACGTGTAGGGGGTGGTATCTATACTAAAGCAGCTGATGTGGGTGCAGATTTAGTGGGGAAAGTAGAAGCAGGTATTCCTGAAGATGATCCGCGTAATCCAGCGACCATTGCTGATAATGTAGGCGACAATGTTGGAGATGTAGCAGGTATGGGAGCCGATCTTTTTGGTAGTTATGTGGCCACTATCCTGGCAACCATGGTTCTAGGCCATGAAGTATTAACGCCTAGTGGCGCTTCTTTGAGCGATGGCCTCAGTGGCTTTTCGCCCATTTTATTACCCATGCTGATTGCCGGTACTGGTATCATTTTGTCTATTTTGGCCACATTCTTTGTGAAAATAGGGGAGAATGTAGGTTTGAGCACAGCTAAGGTACAAATGGCTTTAAATAATGGGAATTGGGGTGCTATTATTTTGACCGCCATAGCCGCTTATTTTTTAGTCCATTATTTACTGCCGGCCAATACCGTGATGGTTTTACGTGGTTCTGAATTTACGAGCAACGGTGTGTTTGGAGCTATATTAGTGGGGTTGGGTGTTGGTGCTTTGATGAGCATTATTACAGAGTACTTTACAGCTATGGGCAAGCGCCCTGTTAAAAGTATTATTCGTCAATCAGGTACTGGCCATGCAACAAATATTATCGGTGGTTTGGCGGTGGGTATGGAAAGTACCATGTTGCCAATCATCGTTTTGGCTGCTGGTATCTATGGCTCCTATTATTGTGCCGGGCTGTATGGCGTAGCTATTGCGTCTGCCGGTATGATGGCTACCACTGCTATGCAGTTGGCTATTGATGCTTTTGGGCCAATAGCTGATAATGCGGGTGGAATTGCGGAAATGAGTGAATTACCTGCTGATGTGCGTGAAAAAACAGATATTTTAGATGCCGTAGGCAATACAACTGCAGCTACAGGTAAAGGTTTTGCAATTGCTTCTGCTGCATTAACTTCTTTGGCTTTGTTTGCGGCTTTTGTGGGTATTGCGAAAATTGATGGCATTGATATTTACAGAGCAGACGTTTTGGCCGGATTATTTGTTGGTGCGATGATTCCATTTATATTTTCTTCTTTAGCGATCAAAGCAGTAGGGCAAGCAGCGATGGCCATGGTCGAAGAAGTACGTCGTCAGTTTCGCACTATTCCAGGTATCATGGAAGGTACTGCAACACCAGAATATGAAAAATGTGTAGCCATCTCTACTGATGCTTCTATTAAGAAAATGATGTTGCCCGGTGCGATTGCTTTAGTCAGCCCGGTAATCATAGGTTTTATTTTTGGCCCCGAAGTGCTGGGCGGTTTTCTAGCGGGAGCCACTGTTTCAGGCGTATTGATGGGAATGTTTCAAAATAATGCAGGTGGTGCTTGGGATAATGCAAAAAAATCTTTTGAAAAAGGAGTGGAAATAAATGGAGAAATGCATTACAAAAAATCAGAACCGCACAAGGCCTCTGTAACAGGTGATACGGTGGGAGATCCATTTAAAGATACATCGGGACCATCCATGAATATATTGATTAAATTAATGAGTATTGTATCTTTAGTAATAGCACCAACTATTGCGAAGATTCATTCTAATGCTATTCATGAAAACTTATTGAAGAAACAAAATGATATTCAGCAATTGATTCAAAGAGAAAATAATACTTCTTTTGCTCAACCAAATACAAGTAATGATAATACAGCCTTTTGGACGGTAGAAAGAAGAAGTGAAGAATAGGGAGGTCATTGGAAATTATTATTTATAAAAAGGAGCGCGCAACCCATCCGTCGCTTTAGTGTGGATGGGCTGTAAGCGATAAACAGGGGGTAAAAATATTGTCTGGTTTTGGAATTAAGTCGGACACTAAACAAAAACGGAGTAAGGCGTGGCCATTAGGTAAGTCTATGATCTCCGAAGCCCAACCCATCGGCTCTGCCGTGAGTGGGTAGTTCACAAAGAGCGCCACTTTACAGGGTGCTCTTTATTTTTTTATGTTGAGAAACTTTTATTGTTATTTTTGAATATTATGCGCAAAATCTCTTTTCTCTCTAAAGTAGCGGTCATCTTCAATATTATTTATTTCGTAGAGCTATTGTTGCGATTTAAAATTATTCTTAGAACGTTTCATCTCAACATTGTTGGATTATGGGGGGGATGGTTTTTGGCGCCGGTTTTTAATTTGGCATTGCTTATCAGTCTAGCTTTGATTAAGAAGAAAGGGGACGCCTTACCGGTAAAAAAATATGTGTGGGTTTTCTGTTTGTTCTGTTTATTTTTTCAAACTGTTTTATTTTTATTCAATGATTAATCAATTTCTTAAGGACAAGCCTTCTAAACTGTTTTTAGGCTTTGCAGCTTTTTTTGTTGCCAATGCTTTAATTGCTGAATGTATTGGTGGTAAAATCTTTTCTTTAGAAGAAGTTTTTGGTTTTGCTCCGGCAAATCTTACACTCTTTGGACAAAGTGGCCTGTCTTTTACGCTTACCTGTGGTGTTTTACTTTGGCCTTTTGAATTTGTAATAACGGATATTGTAAATGAATTTTTTGGTCCGAAAGCCGTTAAGCGCATAAGCCTGACGACTATTATCTTAATTGGCTATGCTTTTCTAATGTTCTACCTTTCCATCAAGACTCCAGCTGCAAGTTTTTGGCTATCGACGGGTACAAGGAACGGAATTCCTAATATGCAAAGGGCTTTTAGCGGAATTTTTGGTCAAGGAATGTGGATAATATTAGGTAGTTTAGTCGCTTTTTTGGTCAGTCAGTTTGTGGATGTATATGTTTTTCATAAAATAAAAAGACGCACCGGTAACAAAATGATTTGGCTGCGGTCAACAGGTTCAACATTGGTAAGCCAGTTAGTGGATAGCTATATTGTTTTGATTATCGCTTTTAAAATTGGTAACAATTGGAGTTGGCCACAAGTGCTCGCGATTGGAATGATGAATTATATTTACAAGTTTGTAGTTGCTATTATTTTAACGCCGGTAATTGTTTGGGTGGAAAAATGGATTGAAAATTACGTGGGACACGAAACGGCGCATAAAATGAAACTTCAAGCTATGGGAGAATTGGCGGATGCATTTGAGAATATTCCTACAGCTGGATAAGCGTTAATGATGGATGATAAATATAGGAGGATTTAGTTAAGGGAAGAGGTTTTTCGTTCACCGTAGAGATGAATGAAGGGTTATCTGTTTTTGCAATAAAAAAGAAGAGGGACCCGATACTGCCGCATTGCTTAAGGCTAGCCATTACGAATCAAGGGCTTTAACTTGACTTTAAAAAAAACAATTGCAATTAGCAATTAACGATGAAAGCATATTTTATCAGTGGCCTTGGTGCAGACAAACAAATGTTTCGGCGGATAAAACTGCCGGAAGGTTTTGTTATTGTGCATCTCGATTGGATAGATCCTTTGGAAAAGGAAACTTTTGAACATTATGCGAGGCGACTGGCTCAAAGAATCGAGCCAAACGAAGATTTTATTTTAGTAGGTCTTTCTTTGGGTGGATTGATGTCGGTTGAAATAAATAAATTTCTTAAGCCTGCATTTACTGTTTTAATTTCGAGCGTTGTCAATAAAAAAGCTTTACCTTTTTGGTTTACGCTTGTCGGGCATCTGGGGATTGCTGCACTTATCCCTGCTTATTTTTATCATCATAGTAATTTTTTCTCCAACTGGCTTTTAGGTGCTCAATCAAAGGAAGATAAAGAATTGCTGAAGGCAGTTATGCATAACGCATCCCCAAAATTTGTACATTGGGCTATTCCGAGGATACTAAGTTGGGATAATGAATTTATTCCAAAAAGAATGCTTCAGTTGCATGGTACCAAAGATGTTATTCTTCCTTTTAAAAAAGTGAAAAATGAAATTGCGATACAAGGCGGTACGCATTTTATGGTGTTTAACCGGTCTGAAGAAATCAATAAAATTTTGGCGGATACACTTTCAGCTATTTAATGATAGACCTCTTTGTAGTACATTTGCCTTATGCAGAAATTAAGTATGGATGAATTGCGCAGAAAGTCTGTTGATGAATTTAAACTGGCCGAGAAGAAACCTGTAATAGCTCTGCTCGATAACGTCCGTAGTATGAATAATGTAGGTAGCGTATTTCGGACGGCAGATGCCTTTTTATTGGAAGCCATTTTTTTGTGCGGATATACCCCTAAGCCACCACATCGCGATATTCATAAAACAGCCTTGGGTGCTACTGAAACGGTGAATTGGCTAAGTTTTGAAAATATATTAGATGCTTTGAAAGTCCTGAAAGAAGAAGGCTTTAAGGTATTTGCGGTAGAACAGGCGAGTGGCAGTATCTCATTAGAACAGTTTGACTTCGTCCAACATGATAAAATTGCGCTGGTTCTGGGCAATGAAGTAGAAGGTGTGCAGCAATGTGTAATTGATCTATGTGACGGTTGTATAGAAATACCGCAATACGGTACAAAGCATTCTCTCAATATTTCTATTGCAGCCGGTATTGTATTATGGGAAGCGACAAAGAAAACCTATAAATAGAAGGGTGAGGATTGTCGTGGATTGTTTTTAATTCATCATTCAAAAATCATAAATCGGTATGGCTATCAGAATTTTAATTACAGGGGGAACTTTTGACAAGGAGTATGATATGATTAATGGGAAGCTCGATTTTGAAGAAACACATGTTCCCGAAATGTTGAAATTGGGGCGTTGTACTGTAGCTGCCGAAGTGCGTACATTGATGATGGTAGATAGTTTAGAGATGACCGATACCGATAGAGAATTGATTTTGCATAATTGCAGAACGGTGCCAGAAGATAAAATTTTGCTTACACATGGTACAGATACAATGGAACTCACCGCAAAGTTTTTAGCCAAGGAAAAATTATCTAAAACGATTGTGATAACGGGAGCTATGATTCCTTATAAATTTGGTAGTTCTGACGGCTTTTTCAATTTAGGCGCCGCATTGGCCTTTTTGCAAACATTGCCACATGGTGTATATGTGGCTATGAATGGACGCTATTATAACTGGGATAATGTGCGCAAAAATAAAAAGACCGGCTTTTTTGAAGAACTAAAATAATTGTGAGCTCATAGTCGTATAACTAGAAAAAGAAAAAGGGGGAGAGTCGCCTCTTGTTGTCCACCAGAGCACTAAAAAACGGCTTAATTAATTACCGATGGATGTGAAATCAGGTTATAAATGCAAAAACCTTATCTTTATATCATAAATATTAGGTTATGACTTTCCAAATATCGCAAGGCATAAAAATAAATGTAGAAACATTTTACCAACCTGATCAAAGCAATGCTTTGCAACAAGAACATTTATTCGCTTATAGAATCACTATTGAAAATCATAATACTTTTACTGTCCGCTTACTGAGCAGGCACTGGTATATCTTTGACAGTAATGGAACGCGTCAAGAAGTAGAAGGGGAGGGCGTTATAGGTGCGCAACCTTACATTGAAACCGAAGATTCTTTTCAATACGTAAGTGGTGTAAATTTGGCTTCTGAAATGGGGAGAATGCATGGTGAATATACAATGGAAAATCAGGCAACTAAGCAATTATTTACTGTCTTAATTCCTGCCTTTGATTTAATGGTTCCCGGGAAAATGAATTAGAATTAAATGATATCGTTTTCCTGAACTTCCACTAATGGAAGACTAACATAGAATGCGGCCCCGCTATCTTTTGTGCTCTCAAACCATATTTGTCCCTTGGCAATTTCAACGATACCCTTGCAGATAGCCAACCCTAGGCCTGTCCCTGATGACTTCGTAGTGAAGTTTGGCTCAAAAAGCTTTCCGGCTTCCTCTTTTGAAATACCTTCTCCATTGTCTTGCACAGTTATTAATACTTGATTTTCTATTCTTTCTTCTGTGATGGAAATCTCAATTTTCTCATTTTTAGCGGAAGCCTCAATGCCATTCTTTATAAGATTGGTAAAGAGCCTGTTGATTTGTGTTTTATCGGCATGTATTATGTTGGGTATATCTGATTTAGTGTAGGTGATTTTTACATTTTCCTGGGCTTGATGGAGCAAAATTAACGGCTCTAATATTTCGCTGATATTAAAATATTGAGGCTTTATAGACTGAATTTTGGCAAAATGTGAAAAATCACTGGCGATATTTGCTAGTTGATTTATTTGTTCTATCAACATATTGGGCACCTTCCTGGCTAGCTCAACTATATTATCGGCATTATTGTCGGCAGCACGTTTTAAAAATTGAAGGCTAAGTTTCATGGGTGTTAAAGGGTTTTTAATTTCATGTGCGACTTGTTGGGCCATTTCTTTCCAGGCACCTTCGCGTTCACTCTGAGCTAAAGCTTTAATACTATCATTGAGCTTACGCACCATTATATTATATTCCTTTACCAAATCACCAATTTCATCCTTTCTGTTCCAAGAAATCTCTTCATTCTCCATACCTACATTTATTTTTCGCATTTTATCTTTTATGACGGAGAACGATCGAGTGATACGTAATGTAAGCAATGCAGCAATTGCTCCTGCCAGTAAAAATATAAGTGCATTCAAATTGATTACAGTAACCAAGAAGCTGGATATTTCTTGTTCCAGTTCATTTTGTGAATTTAAGAAGGGTACGTTTAAATAGGCAATAGGCTCTTTTTTAACATCATAAATAGGGACATAAATACTTAGGTATTGGAACTTTCCAATTTTTTCGTTTTGCAATACTTTGATATGATGTTTATAATGTAGCAGATAATAAGCATTGGGCTGCATTTTGTTGCTCACTATATTTTTATTAAAAATATAGGGTTGAGAAGATGCTTTGAGCAGACCCTGCAGATTATATAAATTAACTTCCTGTTCATTCATATTTGCCAGTCCAATCACAATCTTATCAATCTCATTCTTACTGAAAAAATTATCTAAATCATTAGGTGTTTTTAATGTAAAAGGTAGGCTTTTGTCTAGGCTTTCTTGTATCTCGTTTACCAGAATTTGGACATTCTCAGTAAGCCTTTCTTGATTACTTTTGTTGAACCGCATAATGAAAAACGAGATGGTTGAAATGCCAATAATGATAAAGGAAAAGGCACTAATAAATATAATGGTCGCGTGTATTTGAATCCTTATTTTGAATTTGAATGACTTCTTAATAATTGCCCATTTGAATCGAGACTGAAATAGAAATCCAAGAATCTTCAGTATGACTATGAAAGCAACAAAGGACGAAAATATATAGGCAAATAAGGTAAGACCTGAAATAAAATTGTTGCTTTTTTGCATTACGACAATTACCATATTATTTCCGGCATTATACCAAAGTTCATTGGTTCTATTATTCTTTACCTCTTTAAATTCATCTTTTGGTACCTGAGACAGGGCTATAGAATCGGAAAATACATAGGCATCATTATTTTTTATTAAATGCCTGTTTTGGTATATGGCGAAAGAATAAGCAGGAGGTGTTTCTTCGGACATGAAAGAACTCTCCTGAAGTAATCCGTTTGACAAGTCATTATTTGATCCCCCCTTAGGAGATATGACCATAAAAATATAACCAAGTGTTTGATATGGGCTATCTCTTTTTGTAATTTTCTTTCTAAGTACATATTCAAACTGTTTACCTTGTGCCTCATACACATATAAATTGGGAATGTCACCGTGTTGACTCATTGTGCCAATGAGCACATTTAGCGTATTAAAGGAGGTTGAATCTTTGTTGTATAATGGGTGTTGCGCACTATCGAAAGTATATATTTCATATTGATAATTATTTAAGAAGCCTGAAAAGTTGTTCGCCATTAGGCTGTCTTTTATAAACCTATTTTCATTGGGCGACTGCATACGATGAAAATTATCTTCCAAGAAAAAGTCGCTAAAATTACCGATTGCCATATTCAGTAAATTTTTCCCTGCATTATCAGATTGTTCTGCTAATGATTGAGCGAACAATTTCTTTTGTTCCATGTCTCTATTATCAATTGTTCTTATGATAAAAGTAATGGAAGCTGCAAAAAACATTAGCCAAAATAGGAAATAGGGTGAGCTCACCAGAGCTTTAGGTAAATCTTCTTTCCGGAAATCTAAAATAAAGCAATAAAGTATTAGCCACAATAGAGCGACAAGTTTGATTGAAATAAAGCTCGGGGAAACTTGTAAAGTGATGATAAGTAAGCCGGAAATCATCAGTATAGTAATCCGCCAAAGCTTTTCAATCCCCGCCTGGGTGGCTGGGAGCATTAAAAAATAAGAAAGATTGTAATAACTTAATATAATAAATGTGAGAATGAAGAAAGTAACTAGCGTATATATATTCAAATTAAAAAAGTCAGTTACATTCAGCGGTATTTTTGAGTCAATTACTAAGCTGCAAACAATATTCACCATATTGATGGTAAACATGGCAAATAGAAATAATGAAGCTGCCCCAAAAGCTTTTTTATATTTGTCAAACCAATAATTTTTCGCTTTTAAAATAAGTTCTTGATGTCTATATTTTATAAAGAATGTTATCCAGAAAAACAAAAGCACATTAATCAATAAATCTCCTAGAGAAGAATGCAAAACGCTAGACGCATATACCAGCGGTGAGAATAACTCGTAGCTTCGGAAGTTGAAAGGTATGGGGAGCCAATAAGTAATGAGCCTAATAGATATTACTGTGAATAAAAGCCACCCCAAACCGTAGTAAAACCCTCGATTTGTAGCAACTTCATTAATCCTGCTATTAATAAAAATTAAGATAAAAACTAGCCCAATTAGCATCAAAGTAACAGATAGCGAGTTGGGTGCAGAAGTATTACTTTGATTGAATTGAGCTAACCTAAAAACAGTCACGCCTTTAGAGTTATAAATGGGGAAGCCGCTTAGTCCGGAAGCTATATAATATTTATTCCTAATTGAATTTGAATAAGCAAAAGAATTACTGATGTATTTATTCTCTATAAAATATTTCCATTTTATAGGAATAAGGCTGGCTATAACATAGTTGGATCCATCCTTTGAGATGGATTTTTTTAGCAGTTCAAAAAAGCCGTTGGAGCCATTAAATGGATAATATCCGTCGGGTCGATCTATGTCAGAAGGGGATAAGTTCATGTTAAACGTATTCCAATAGATCTCGTGGATTTTACCACTATCTGCTTCTTTGAATACAAATATGCCGAAATCCGCATCCCCCAATTGCAGTGTAGACTTATCGGATTTATCGTTTAATAAAATGGATAATTTAGAAGTATCTGTGGTTAAGTCCTCAAAAGCAAATTCCCTTTGAGAAAGATAATGCTCAAAGCCTTGCTGTACCTTTAATGGCGTTGAATTATATGCCCAATAGTTACTTACTATAAAAGATATAGTAAACAACCATGCCGCTATTATCAATAAATAGGCATTTTTGAAAAGAGGTTTTTGTGATATTAAGTTATCCTTCAAAATAGTTAACCATTATTTTTTAGCATTGCTTTTGCCTTATTCCAGAAAGAATCCATTTCTTGTAAAGGTAGATTGGCCAGAATCTTATCCTCCTGATTGGCCATTGTTTCCATTAATTGAAAGCGAGTTATAAATTTTTTGTTGCATTTTTCTAAAGCTGTCTCGGCATCTACCTTCAAAAAGCGTGCGTAATTTATCAAACTAAAAAAAACATCCCCCAATTCTTCTTCGACCTCGGCTCCATCGCCGGTTGTTTCAGCCCTTTTTAATTCTTCCAGTTCCTCCTCTACTTTTTCCCACACATCTTCTTTTCGCTTCCATTCAAACCCTACTTGTTTTACCTTTTCCTGTATACGAGTAGCTTTTGCAATTGAGGGCATTGCCTTAGGAACTCCGCTTAACACTGATTTTTTGCCCTCCTGTTGTATCTTTATTTTTTGCCAATTTCTTTTTACATCTTCTTCATTTTCTACTTTGACGTCTCCATATATGTGTGGATGGCGTTTAATCATTTTTTCGGTAATGCCGTCAATTACATCTTATAAAGTAAATTTCTCTTGCTCCGAAGCAATTTTGGTATAAAAAAGTAAATGCAGCAATATATCTCCTAATTCTTCCTTTATTTCCATCCAGTTATTTTCATCAATCGCCCCAGCCAATTCGTAGGTCTCTTCAATGGTCATCGGTCTAAGCGTTTCTATCGTTTGTTTTTTATCCCAGGGACATTGACTACGCAACTCATCCATTATCTGTTTTAATTGTAAAAACTTTTCTGCTAGAAGCATATTTGGCATCATTGATGTTTTTTGTTTAAAAGTAAGCAACAGGTCGCATTCAGCCTAAAATATCGCCTGCAAGAATAAAGTTTGAAAAAAAATCAAACAAATGTTTGATTAATTTAAACAATTGTTTAATTTTGCATCGCGATTATAAAAAAAGGAGGTTTATTATGACGGATAAAAAAGCTCATATTGTAAATGTGGCCATTGAATTGTTTTCGAAGAACGGTTTTGAAGGTACATCAATGCGAGATTTGGCAAGTGCTGCCGGCGTAAATATTGCAATGATCAATTATTACTTTGGTACCAAAGAAAAATTATTTGAGACCATTGTTGAGAGTCGCTCCAATCAGATGCGCATAGTATTGGAAGCGGTCGTGCAGGATAAAAAGATGTCGGCTATACAAAAAGTGGAAAAAATGATTGAGTTACAGGTAGAAAAGGTATTGGAGCGCCGCCATTTTCATAAGGTATTGCAAAGTGAAGTGATGCTTAATAAGCGTCCCGATTTAAATACGGCTATTGGTGTAATCTTCAAAAGAAATAGTTTACTATATCGTACAATTATAGATGAGGGATACAAGTCGGGTGAATTTAAGAAGGTAGACGCAGGGTTGGTTGTTTCCACTATTGTCGGAACGATTAATCATGTGTTCTTGTCACGTACCATTTGTGGTCTTGTTTTTGAAACCCATGAGGGCACTGATCCTTTTGAAGATGTAAAAATTAAGAAAAAGGTAATTGACTATTTAAAGCATTTAATGCGCTGTCTACTTTTGAAATAGGTAATTTCTTAAAGCACAGTAATAAGATGTTTATCGCCAAAATACCTTCACCTACCGAAAATTCTTAGGTATCGGTAATTATAAAAATAATTTTGCAGGCCTATTTTAAAGAGAAGAATCTTTCAGGAATTTAAAAGGTTTTAGAATAAAAATAAAAAATAGATAGATAGATGAAACATATGATTAAATTATCCCCATTTTTCTTGCTTTCATTGTTCGCGCCAGTTTTATTATGTGCGCAAAAAACAGACAAAATGCTGAACCTTAGAGAAGCTATTCAGCTAAGTTTGAGTAACAGCAAGACACTAAAAATGTCCTCATCAAAGGTGGAACAAGCAATTGCTATGCAAGATGAAGCAAAGAATAATCAGCTACCCGACCTCAAAGTTTCGGGTGCATATTTATATTTAATGCAGCCTAAAATCAACATTAAGTTAGGTGGTGGAAGCAATAATAGTGATAGCAGCAGCTCTGGTAGTTCCTTTCCAAATGTACACCAAGCTCTTTATGGTATTCTTTCGGCGTCAATGCCTTTATATGCGGGAGGTAAGATTACTAATGGAATAAAATCTGCTGAGTATCTTGCCGAAGCTGCGAAGTTGGACGCCCAAAATGATAAAGAAAAGGTAATTCAAAATACGGTCGATGCATATTATAATCTTTATAAAGCGAATGCCGCTGTAAAATTGGTAACTGAAAACTTGCATACATCTCAGCAACGTACGAAGGACTTTACCAATTTGGAGGCTAATGGTATAATTGCTCGAAACGATTTGATGAAAGCTGAATTGCAACAAAGCAATGTGGAATTGACTTTGTTGGATGCACAGAACAATCTTAAAATCGCCAATTTTAATTTTGATTTGATGT
>NZ_JBNQGD010000374.1:15061-25000 GCF_050436765.1 Arachidicoccus sp.
TGGGTTTAAGTGATAGCACAAATATCTTAATTGATTCTTCAGACATCTTGCCCGAGCCGGATGTGCAAAGTGTAGCGGCTTTGGAATCAATGGCCCTTTCTAATAGATTTGATTATTTGGCTTTGCTTCAGCGTCAAAAAGCTGCCTCTTATAATACTAAAATAGTAAAAGGGGATGCTTTACCTACCGTTGCGTTAACAGGCGGGTATATCGCTGCCGACATTCCCAATGCCTTATCCGCCTATAATGTTGTAAATGTTGGTGTGGGCGTAAGCTATAATATTGGGTCTTTGTATAAAAACAAAGCGAAAGTACGTCAAGCTAAAACGCAAGAGAAAATTTTGCAAATACAACAACAGCAAATGGATGACGATATTCGTACGCAGATTTTTCAGGCATACAATGATTATTTGCACAGTGTGAAAAAAATAGACGTTTATAAGAGTGCCATTTCGCAAGCGAAGGAAAATTACCGGATTACAAAAAATAAATACGACAATTCCTTAGCTACCGCGACGGATTTGCTAGATGCCGATGTAGCTCTGTTACAATCGAAAATAGATTTTGAATATGCACGTGCCGATGCCGCCGTTTCCTACAATAAAATATATGAAACAGTGGGCCTCTTAAACAAGAAATTAAATAACGTTAATTAATAGATTATTCTTAAATCTAAAAACCATTCTCAAAAATTTAAAGTAAACAAAATGTCTAATACAGAAACAAATCCAAAAGCGAAGAAAAAACCTAGTGCAATGTTTGCTATCATTTTTTCTATTCTAGTGATTGCCGGTGTTATCTACGGCGTAATGACCTACATGCATGCCCAAAAACACGAAGAAACAGATGATGCACAAATTACCAGTGATATCAGTCCCGTAATTCCACATGTGTCAGGTTATATAAATGAAGTGAGGGTAAAAGATCATCAGAAGGTTCATAAAGGTGATACACTTGTTATTTTGGACGATAGAGATTTTAAAATAAAATTAGAAGATGCTCAGGCCGGATTAATTTCAGCTCAAAGTGGTGTGGGCGTTGCAAATGCAGGTATTGGCGTTGCTGAAAGCAATATCATTAGTTCAAAAACGAGTGTACAAACGGTTGATGCGCAAATAGCTGCTGCCAAAGTGAAATTATGGCGCGCGAATAACGACTTTGAACGTTATAGCAATTTGATCAAAGATCATTCAATTACACAACAGCAATTTGAACAAGCACAAGCGACAAAAGAACTGGCAGAAAGACAACTAGATATTCTACAAACGCAGAAGACGGCGGCACAAAAACAGGCAGCGGCAGTCGTTTCTCAAAAGAGCGTCTCTTCTGGTCAGGTTAGCGTAGCTGATGCCCGTATTAAACAAGCGCAAACAGCAATTGATGCAGCTAAATTAAATTTGACTTATACAGTAATTACCGCAACAGTAGATGGCCAAGTGGGCGAAGTAAACTTGCAACCTGGTCAGTTTGTTCAAGCCGGACAGGCATTGTTTGATATAATTCCTAGCCAAGAAAGATGGGTAATCGCCAATTTTAAAGAAACACAATTAAAAAGGATTAAAATTGGTCAAACGGTGAGTATTGCTGTTGATGCGCATCCTGATTTAAAGTTGACTGGTCGTGTAAGTTCTATCTCTCAAGCTACCGGCGCAAAAATGTCATTGTTGCCCCCGGATAATGCTTCGGGGAATTTTATCAAAGTGGTACAACGTATTCCGATAAAAATAGATTTTGTAAATGCCTCAGATTCTGTACTTAATTTGTTAAGCTCTGGCATGAGTGTAGAAGCTGATGTGCATTTAGATTCAGATACGTCTTCTAAATAAAAAGTTGAAGTAGGAAGTGTGGATCATGTGTTTTTGGTTGGATAATAATTTTTTAAAATTGATTGTCCAATTGCTTCTTCATTTTTTAAATTAATTTGAATGGAAAATTTACAGCAAGACTCATTGGTTGAGTATGGCTTTACGAGGTTTGTAATTATTATCACCGCCATTCTTGCAGCATTACTAGAAATCATCGATACGACGATTGTAAATGTTGCTCTCAATGATATGAAAGGTAATTTGGGCGCTACATTGAGTGAAATTGGTTGGGTGATCACGGCATACGCCATTGGTAATGTAATTATCATTCCAATGACGAGTTGGCTATCTCAGCAGTTTGGACGACGCAATTATTTTGCTGCCTCAATAATATTATTTACGGCTTGTTCTTTCTTTTGTGGAAATGCCACCACATTGTGGGAGTTGATATTATTCAGATTCTTACAGGGAGCAGGAGGCGGTGCTCTATTAGTAACATCACAAACCATTATTACTGAAGTTTTCCCCATAGAAAAGCGTGGTATGGCTCAAGCTATTTATGGATTGGGTGTAATTGTAGGCCCTACACTCGGCCCGCCATTAGGAGGCTATTTGGTTGAGACTTACAGTTGGCCTTACATATTCTATGTGAATATTCCGGTTGGTATTGCTGCTACTTTTATGACCTTGCGTTATATACGAAGTCCCAAGTTTGGTAGAAAAAAGAAGCCAAGTGAAGTAGATTGGTATGGTATATTTTTCTTAATGCTTGCGGTAGGTTGTCTACAATTTGTATTAGAACGCGGACAAGAAGAAGATTGGTTCACCAGCCATCTCATTATTATTTCTTCTATAGTATCTTTTATAATGTTCTATTTCTTTATATGGCGAGAGATGGTGGCAAAAGATCCTATCGTAAATCTCCGGGTTTTAAAAGATAAAAACCTGGCCATTGGTACAATACTCACTTTTATCTTGGGATTTGGGTTGTATGGATCGACGTTTATCATCCCGCTTTATTTGCAAAACATCTTAGGATGGACTGCATTTCAAGCAGGGGAAATAATGGTACCATCGGCAGTGGTAACAGCTATTATGATGCCTTTTATAGGAATGATGTTACAAAGAGGTGTGAAACAACAAATTCTTATTGCCGTTGGATTTATTATGTTTTTTGTGTATAGCCTTTGGGGCTATAAAATATTGACACCCTTCACCGGCTTTGAAAATTTCTTTTGGATGTTAATGTTGCGCGGCTTTGCTTTAAGTTTGATATTTATTCCCATTACAACTTTGGCCTTGTCGACGCTTACCGGAAAAGCTATTGGAGAAGGAGCTTCATTTACTGGTATGGCAAGGCAGCTGGGAGGTTCTTTTGGTGTGGCGATTATCACGACATTTATGACCAGACAGATTTTTACCTATCGGCAAGACATGGTTGCTCACGTTACTAATTTTAGTGGAAAGTTCCAAGCACGTTATGAAGGTCTGGTCGCTAAGTTTTCGCATAGTGGCATGGCTATCAATCAGGCACAAAAGGCCGCTTATGCTGCTACCGAAGGCGCTATCATGAAGCAGGCTTCTATACTTTCATATATGGACGTGTTTCTTTACATAGGTTTTATGTTTTTAATATGCGTACCATTTGTACTGCTGGTAAAAAATAAAAAACTAAAAGGAAAGATCAACTTAGCGGCCCATTAGTTTATAGAAATATAACTTAAGTTGCTTGATGTTTTTCTTTAAAAAGCACAGGCAACTTTTTTCTTTACTTACAAATTTAAAAAGCGTCCGGCCACTGGACGTTTACAATCTTTCTCGACTAAATATTGTTTGATCAAGCATACATATACATTATATGAACAATCCTATTAAGACTATTAACCTTGATACCATAAATTCAACTAATCTTTTACCTTCAGTAAAAGTTGAATACTTAGAAAATATTACAGCCAGATATAAAACCATTAATAATTCGATAAAGAACTTTATCATATTTAAAACGAATTGTCGTTTAAGTCAAGGCGTTCCTTATAAGTTAGACCACTACGCGATAACACTGTGTTTAAGGGGAAGTTGTCAAAAAACGATGGGACATCATTCCTTTAAAATTGCTGCCGGGACTTTACATATCACTTATCCGGGAATGATTAGTGTGTTTGACAATGCCTCTGATGATTTAGAACTTTATATTGTACTTTTTACCAAAAAATTTATTGATGATTTATATCTAAGAGAAGGTGTTATTGAACCCATGTTAAATACAAATGTGGATTTTCCGCCCCTTGCACATCTTGACGGGAATAACTTTAAGTCTATTCTTGGTTTATTTGAACAAATGAGTAATGAATATATTAAAGAAGAGTCTTTTCATGTTCAGATAATCCAGACGTTATTGATGCAACTGTTTTATTTGTGTGGTAGACTTTTCAAAGATTACCCTCATGAAGAACATATTAAATTATCCAGAAGCCATCATATTGCTCAACTCTTTAAACAGAATGTCGATAAGCTCTTTATAGAGAAACGTACTATTCAGGAATATGCCGATTTGTTGAATATTAGCCCTAAGCATTTGGGCGAAATAGTGAAGCAAGAAACGAATGAATCGGCGCTGAAAATAATTCATGAACGTATCTATAATGAGGCTTTGTACATGTTGAATTATACAGCCATGAGTATTAAGGAAATATCCGAATATTTAAACTTTGATACACCTTCTCACTTTACCAGATTCTTCAAGCAAATTGCTGGATATACACCTACTGCATTTAAAAAAGCAGTTTAATTATTAGCAAATGGACTTATCCGACAAATTGGTCATTGTTTCCGTATAATTGGCATTGTGCAGTTATCTATATGGAAATACCTTTGCCTAGTCAATGAGTTAATAAACACATACTGCAGTAAAAGAATAATGACTCAAGATATAATTATTAAACAAAATAAAAGATTTAAAAAATGAAAAATTTAACTAAAATAGGGTTGTTCCTCTTCGCTATTTTAATTGGCGTAACTACAAAGTCAAACGCACAAAGCACAACACAACGCAGTGGAATTATTTTGGGCGTAGGTCCACAATCAAACCTTCCACTGGGGACATTTAAAGACGCTTACGACTGGTCAATAGGTGGATCCATTCAAGGAGATTTCGCAGTTGTTAAAAAAGATTTGTATGTAGTTGTAAATGCCGGATATGATAACTTCTTTGCAAAAAATGATTTGACAAACGCAAAAGATTTGGGACTTATTCCTGTAAAAGCTGGTTTGAAGTATTATTTTCCTACAACCAATTTGTATGTACAGGGTACCGCTGGTGCAGCTTTCTTGACAAACAAATCCGATGTGAATGCCGATAAATCAACCGCATTTTTATACAGCCCTCAGATTGGCTATTTATTAAACTTAGGCGGCAAAAACTACCTTGATTTAGGTGTTAACTTTCAGAGCATTTCAAAAATTAATGACAATGGAAGTGCAGTCAATTCTCTTGGATTAAGAATAGCGTATAATTTTGGATTGTAATTTTACAAATTTTGAATGAGTGAGAATGAGTAGAGGCGTTTTCATAAGAGGTTGTCATTTTGGCAACCTCTTTTTAATAAAAAATAATTAAACAAAATGCTCACCAAGTAGGAATGACGTCGTTCTTAAAGATTGTTCTACTGTTTGTCGACTGAGTTTATATATTGTGTATAATCATTTCGTTTATTCGGACGTATTTGGAAATATATATTGCGACACGCGATACCGCACTGTTATCAACTGGGCAAATCGAGAGGTGTAGCGTTTCATACGGATTTGACGTTCTATTAATTTATATTCCGGACAAATCTGTATGAAAAAATTATTTTTAAACATTTTTTTATTGGTGATCTTGGCTTTTGCTATTGCTTGTAGCAAGAGCATCAATTCTTCTAGCAGCCCATTAAAAGGTCAATGGGAGCTACGTCATGCGTATGGAGGCATATTGGGATTTGATTCTGTATATGCTGCCGGTAACGGGAATACGATTCTATTTACGCAAAACGACTTTTCGAAATTTAAGGATCAACAGCTCACTGAAAGTGGTTTTTACTCTTTGCATACGGAGAATGGTTTGCAAACAATCAATTTTAAAGAAACAGATAGTCAGTACAGTTCCGGGTACAAGATACTAAATGATGCTTTGTATCTCGATGTAAATGCCTTGGCATATGATGGTATTGCGAAGATGTATGTAAAGATCTCAGAATAGCTGGGTAATAGCGTAAATAAGTAAACCTACCAAGCCACCCACCAAAGTGCCATTTATGCGGATGTATTGTAGATCTTTACCTACTTCAAGTTCCAACTTTTCACTCAATTCACGGCCCTTCCAATTACCGACAGTATTGCTGATAATGGCTGCTACAGTTGCTTTGTTCTTCAGAATTAATCTATAAGTATTGTACTTTACTTGCTTATTAATCTTATGTCTTAAAGTTTCATCTGTATTTAAATTTTTCGCGAAACCGGAAATAGTTTTGTTGAGGTAGCTGAAAAAATTAGAGTCCTTATTGTCCAATTCTTTGAGGACGGTTGCCTTTATATTTTGCCAAATGTCATTTGCATATTGCTGTAAATTTTCTGGTGAAAATAAGCCCGATTTTATCTTTTCAAAATCGTCGTTCCACTTATTTTCTTCTTTGAGTTGTCGCGTGAAATTGTATAAGTGGAGGGTGATTTCCTGTCGTATTCTATGATTTTTGTCATCCTCTATTTCGTGTAAAAAATTAGCCAGCCCAACTGTGATACGGTTAGCCAGCATATTATCGACAAACCCGGGAACAAAGAGTCCACTTTCTTTTTTTACACGTTGCCTCACCGTATCTTCATTCTCAACAATATAATATTTTATTCTTTTTAAGAGAGAGGAGAGCACTTTTTCGTGTTCCTGACGGTCCAATAGGTATTGAAGGATGGTGGCGAAAACTTTATTCATTTCCACTTTCTTGATTAATTCCGTTCCCTTTTTTGAAATAAAAGCTGCGATGTCTTCATCTTTTATATCTTCTAAAATTTTATTTAAAATGATAGAAGTTTCCTCAATAAGTTGGTGTCTGTTGCTTTCTTTTTCCAGCCATTTGGTAAGCACCCCAGAAATATCAATTTGATCAATGTATGGGCGAATAGTCTCCGGGTTTAAGAAATTATCTACTACAAATGCGCCTAAGTTATTGCCTATATCCTGTTTCTTTTTTTCAATTAAATTAGTGTGCGGAATCTTTAATCCTGCTGGATGATGAAATAATGCTGTAACTGCAAACCAATCGGCTAATGCGCCTACCATGGCTGCTTCGGCGAAAGCTTTTACATAACCCAGCCAGACATTTGTGTGGGAACGAAGTACAATTTCCGTTATTATATATAACGCCAGCATTATTATAAAAAAGGAAGTAGCAAGTGTTTTATGCTTTTTTAATTGTACTGCCTTTTTGTGACTGGTGTTGTTTGTTTTCATAATAGGGTAAAGATAAAAAAACGCTGGTAAACATGCATGTTTGCCAGCGTTTTAAATAATATCGTTCATAAAGGCTGTGGACTACCCACTCACGTCAGAGCCGATAAGTTGGCTTCGGAGGTCATAGACTTATCTAATGCTAACGCCTTACTCCGTTTTTGTTGAGTGTTCTGGTTAGTTTCTAAACCAGACAGTATTTTTAAACCTTGTTTGTCGCTTACATCCACAATCCACCCTAAAGCGATAGATGGGTTATACGCTTCTTTTTATAAACTCATTTTCTTGCGAAATGCTTTGGGTACAGCTTTTTTGTTTACCAACATTGAGGTGGTTTTATATTGTACGTAAGCTTTTGAAACATACAAAAAGCCTTTATATTGATTGGTTTCACCCCAAGAATTTTTTACAATATAAAATTCTTTACCATCTTGATCTTTTGCCAGACCTACAATATGCATACCGTGATCATCTGTTGTTGTATAATCGTTTAAACCTTCTTGACGATTTTCAGGTGTGATTTGCATTTCAGTTCTATCGCCTTTGTATAGGGCAGTTTTTTCGTCTTTATTAAGTTTTTTGCCTTCTAATGCTAAAGCATTCTTAGGTACAAAAGCTACACCGTTAGGCCAGCTGAAATATGGTTCAGAAACATCTGCCCCCCATCCCACGGTATAACCATGTTTCAATGCATTGTCAATGATGTCCGTCATATCGGTAGGGGTAATGTTGTAATCCCATTGGTAAGCCCAGTTATCTGAGGCCATCATCATCGCCTTTTTATAATAAGGTGTCGTATTTTGAGAAATAAATTCTACATAATTATCCGGATTTAATTTTACGACATCTTTTGCAAAGGTTTGCGGTGTATAAGTTTTTCCCTTGTAGGTAAAAGTTTGAGGTACGGCGCCTAAACTATCGTCCAATACTTTTTTGAATTCGGCTTTCCATGCTGCAGGATCTATTTGTCCTTTAATCTTAGTTACCGAGTCTAAGATGTTTTTCAATACTTTTTGCATGGGTCCAAAATGGTTTATTTTTCTACCATCTACTAATCCGGTATAATCTGTTTCAGGTATTGCACCGTATTTTGCATACATATTTATTACATCATGGCCTTCTCCTCCGTCCCCCCAGGAGAGACCACCCTGCATTAAAACATATGCATTGGCTTTGTTCAAATAGGCATTATAGACAGTGTATATTTTAGAAAGATGTACTGGATCTCCACCATTTTTAATCATCTCAGATTCTAAGAAAGAATTGGCGGAATAACTCCAACAGGTTCCAGAACTTCCTTGGTTCTCGATGGGTGTTGTTGAAAGGTCAATTAAATTGGTAAAATGGAAGCCTTGGTTTGCTGCATCTGTTGCATTTTCGCTTGCCTTTTTTACTAAATCTACTTGCGCATTAGCCACCAATATGGTTGCTGAAATAGCAAGCGCAGAAAGGAAAATTTTTTTCATTCGAATTGCTTTTTTTAAATTGTTTTGCTATATACTGTCCACAAGGATTGCTTTCAGCATTGTACTTTATTCGTCTCCTGAATAGAAAACGAGGTGTCAAAGATAGGGGTTCTAACTATATATTATAAGGAATAAAAACACTTGTTAGTTTAATTTTTGTTTTCTTTCACAATTCTTGCTAATTCATCAAAATTTAGATTAATGATATGGTATTTTCCATTTGAATTGGGAAAGGAAAAATGCCACCATTCTGTTGACAAAATTTTGAAGCCGTGTTGCTCCATTACTCGCTTTAATATGTTTCGGTTCTCGATTACCGCAGCGGGAAGCTGCATATAGTCTTGCGATGCTTTGTTCGTAAAATTATCAAATCCAGTCGGCATTTGTAAAAGCTTCCCTGTTGATAAATAATACAAACTTAAATCTACTGAAATCCCTTTATTGTGCCCACTGCCGTTCTTTGGATTAGCTGCGTAACGTGCATCCGGTACCACTTTCCACATTTTTTCGGTGACGAAGTAAGGTCGGTATGCATCAAATATTACGATGCCCAATCCCCTTTTCTTCAATGCAATTGCTACTTGCCGTAATGCTTTTGCAGCGGGTAGTCTTAAGTAAGGTTTTGGATTTTTGTATAAAATCGTATGTGTGAAATTTTTGGTTGTTGCATATACAAAATCTATTTTTAGGTGATCTATATATTGATCGAGTGGCACTAGTTTAAGTGTGCTGTCTTTTTCAATTAATAATTGATAATTTTCGACGTTGTCAATTATTTCGAGTCCATATTTATTTTTTGTGTAGGTTTGAGCAATTGTATTGCTTGGGAGTGTACCTAACAATATTATTAGACCAATAAATATTTGCTTTTGCATAGAATAAAGATATATAATTTGACGTGAAATATGGAAGCAATGGTTAAGGCGATAGTCCCTTGTCTCAGAATAAATGTAGAAATATAATATAGTTACTAAATGAAGAATTGTTTATTGATCATTTTGGCATTTTTGTTTTGTGTTAATATTCTATTTGCGCAAGATAGTGCGTTAATTAAATATACTGATACCGGTAAGATAGTTTGCGGTAAAGCGTCTTTTTATAGTAGAAGTTTAGATGGGTCTAGAACAGCGATTGGTACAAAATTCAGGCATAATAAAATGACAGGAGCGAGTAACTTCTTTAAACTACG
>NZ_JBNQGD010000375.1:0-1704 GCF_050436765.1 Arachidicoccus sp.
TTGATAGGTAGTTTTATCAGTTGGTGTTCCAAATATGTTGATGGAATAAAAAAGTAAGTTCTGTGAAATAATGTGCGGTAGTAGCTAAAAGTGGCAGTTCTTTGGAAGTAAGGGGATACAGTGATTACTACCCTTACGGTATGGTCTTACGCAGTGGAGGTACCAACTATAGATATGGCTACCAAGGCGCCTATGCTGAGAAAGATGGTGAAACGGACTGGAATGCTTTTGAGTTAAGGATGTATGATAGTAGAATAGCCAGGTGGATGACCACTGACCCTGCCGGGCAATATTACTCTCCGTATGTAGCAATGGGGAATGATCCGGTTAATGGTGTAGATAAAGATGGAGGGACGGATGATTGCCCTACGTGTCCTGTTGGCTCACAAACTTTGACAACGGTTATTGTATATGCTCAAGTTCAGAGACCAGTTAATATTTCTCATTTAGATGGGATAAATATTAATGTCAATTTGTGGCAGCAATCTTTGGTGAAAATAAAGGCGCCCCCAACAATTAGTCCTACTCCAGAATACGATGCCTATATACAAAGCTGGGTAGATTTTAACAGGATGGGGAGCGAGGTAAGAGAAAAGGGCATATTACTTACCCCGAATCACTTAATAAGCTCTCAGACAGGATTATAAGCCCAGCTTTGAAAATTACGATGGCTATGGAAGGGGGTTACAACGCATATTTGGGAATTAAAGGCTTAGTGTGGGGAGGTTCAGAAGTTGGCGCGGCTGATTTAGCTGCTAGTTGGCAAGGAAAAGGGACATATACAGGAGTAGATAATTGGAGAAACATAACTTTAGGAGAAGGGAAATATATAGTTGGTGGATTACCCGGGCAATCTAACTTTTATACTACGTTGGGAGGTTTAGAAAGGTCTGGATATGATCATGTTAAATTATTTGAAGGACTGCAAATAGCCCCTCATCCTCAACTCGGTTATAGAACAATGGTTGGCGTATATCAGGCATCTGAAGATATTCCAGCAGCATTTGGAAATACATACGCTAACCCGCAATTTGGGGGAGGAGGTCTGCCACAGATTTTTATACCTAATTATTCAAATTTGCAATTAATAAAAACAATACCACTTAAATGATGAATTTAGATATAAATAATGGAGAGTTTTATTTTGAGAAATATAAATTTCTCCCAAAAGAGAAATTCGAGGAAGTTAAAAATAAATTCGTTCACAATGAATTTCAACTTCAATTGAAAAATAATCAATGGGAAATATATAGATTAGATATTTCAGAAAAATATATTATAAGAATTTTCTTTTTAAATGAATTTATTAACCTTATCGAAATATACCCGAAAAATGTTGAAGAAAAAATGATGCCGAGCTCAATAAACAATATTATTGAGAGAATGGGAGGCGAAAAAAAATATCCTTGGGGCAAAATAGAATCAAACATCGATAGAAAGGCAGGATATATGTCTGTTGTGATTCGGTATAATTAACCAGCTATTCACGATTTGCAATCGCGAATGCTTATCAGAACATTTGTAATGTTCGCTCGATCTGCTAACGGTAATGTACCAGATATGTTGATATTCGTTGAAACACCTGTCAGGAAAGAGTTGTAGCTGATTTCAGAATAACAAACAATAGCATAATAGAATTGAGGAAACCATTATCATCTGAATTTTCAGGCTAAAAAGGACATTTGATAGGTAGTTTTATCAGTT
>NZ_JBNQGD010000376.1:0-6328 GCF_050436765.1 Arachidicoccus sp.
TTGCATTTTCTATGCTTGCCGGCGGAATAGTTTTAAAAACACTCTTTGGATTAAATATGTACACAAGTGTAATAGTGATTTCCATTATTACGGCTATTTATACGATTGTTGGCGGTTTAAAAGCAGTGGTCGTTACAGAATCTATTCAAACGATTGTTTTATTGATCGGTGCCGTTATCATTAGCTATGCTTCTTTTCATAGAATGGGCGGTTGGTCACCAATGGTGCATGTTTTAGAGAGCCATGGTCAGATGAATAAACTTTCTATGCTGCGCCCGGCAGGAGATGCAAGTGGGATGCCTTGGTACGCCATATTTTTAGGATACCCTATTTTAGGTATTTGGTATTGGTGTGCCGATCAAACTATTGTACAAAGAGTATTGGGCGCTAAGGATGAAAACAATGCGAGAGTCGGTCCTTTGTTCTGCGGATTTATCAAAATTTTACCGGTATTTATTTTTGTGCTTCCTGGCTTATTTGCCTATGCTTTGTATCAAACGCATCATTTAGATTTGCGTTCTATAACTTCTATAATAAATGGGAAAGCAGTGATAGATAGCAAAGGCATTTATACGCTGATGATCACGCAATTATTACCTTCCGGTTTAATTGGCATTTTAGTAGCGGCCTTACTTTCTGGTTTAATGAGTCAAGTCTCCGGTGCGTTGAATTCTATTTCTACAATGGCAAGTTACGACCTATATAAACGAATAAAACCAGATACGAATGACAAGCAATTGGTTCTGGTAGGAAAAATTACAGCAGGGATTGCACTTGTTTTTTCTTTGGCTTTATTACCGTTACTGAACAGTTATGAAAGTATTTTTAACGGCTTAAACGATATAATATCGCATATTGCACCACCCATTACTTGTGTATTTGTATTGGGTGTTTTCTGGAAAAAAGCTTCTGCCATGTCAGCAAAACTTACATTATGGATAGGTTCATTATTAGGAATAGTTGTTTTTGCGGTCAACAAATTATTTCCCGACACGCTGATTGGGCACATTCCATTTATGATGATGGCCTTTTATTTGTTTTGCATATGCGTTCTTATTCAAGTCGTATTTTCTTATATCTATCCCGTGCAGCATACCACAGTAAGCGCGCAACTTTACTGGAGGTCTCCAATGGAACCGTTGAGAAGTAAAGGTTGGAAAGGACTTGGCAACTACAAAGTACTTTCAATATTATTACTATTAGTTATGACTATTCTGTATTATAAATTTAGATAAATAAAATTTCTCAAATGAAAAAATATCTCACTATCGCAATAATAGGCTTTTCGTTGATGGCTTGCCAAAATAAAGAACAACAAAATACAGAGGTTAACAATTCAGGCAATTTACAGGTGCAGCGTTTTGGTTCCATTACGGGATTAAAGGCCGATAAACTTGCTTATTACGAGCACCTGCATGCCAATATTTGGCCTGGCGTTTTGAAAAAAATAAAAGAATGTAATATTCGTAATTATTCCATCTATGTACAAAAAATAGACACCTCTTATTATCTGTTTAGTTATTATGAGTATGTTGGAAAAGATTATAAGAAAGACATGGCAAAAATGGCCGTCGATTCTACTACACAGCGTTGGTGGAAAGAAACAGATCCTTGTCAAATACCTTTACCAGAGGCGGCGGCAAAGTCAGCAACTTGGGCAAACATGAAAGAAGTTTTTCATGCAGACTGACCGGTGTTTTCTGGTGTCCAACTAACATTCAATAAAAAGAAATATCAATAATCCTTTGAAATTCCCTCCAATTATTAATTTCTTGCCTGTCCATAATAAAATTTATCTAGTGAGGATGCGGCCCTAAAAAAAGGTTTTGCAAAGGAGCAACATTTACTCGCTTCAGTTCCATTTTGAACTTCTGCAATGCTTTTGCAAAACCTCGACTGTGGGTTTGACATATTTCTCTCGAAAATTATTTTCCTGCCTCGAATGGAGATGCAGGCAGTCCCTCCTTATTATAGAGGTTCGCATCTTCAGGATTATCTGCCCAGGCATATCTTACAAACTTCGGATCTTTCACTTTACCAGTAGAAACAATTACTTCATCTCCCTTAATATAAGCTTTAGCCCAATGAAAATGCTTATCAGTCCCGGCAACAGCAAACCCTTTTACATAGCCATACCTATCTCCCTTGGCTTCCAATCCAGTTCCGATATTATCAAATTGAACTATAACATTATTCCCTTCCTTTTTTAATGAATGAAAGGTCGGGCCTGAATACACAATATTCTTATTATAAGCCACTTTTAATGCGGCTAAAGCCAAACGATAACCTACATCCTGCTTATCTTTTGGATGAATATTATCTGCTTCTCCTAGGTCTATAATTACAGCTTGTCCCGTTTTGGGAAGTTTTAAAGTACTATTTTGAGCATCTCTTAATTCCGCCCAATTACTTTCTCTCGGCACATCTGTCGGTGCCAAATAATTGGCAATTTGAACCCAACAAAAAGGCATTTCTTCCTTCCACTTGGATCTCCAATCATTTATCATTGTAGGAAATAGCGTATAATATTTTTTAGGCTCATTTGTATTGTTTTCTCCCTGATACCAAGCAATTCCTTTAACTGAGAATTTAACCAGGGGAGCAATCATTGCATTATATAGTAAAGAAGGAAAAGAATTTGGCCCTGGATCTACTATGTGAAAATTTGAACTTAAAACAGTAGGCTTATAAAGCCATTGCCCAGCCAAAGAAATTTTCTCTTCTCCCACTTTTAAATACAACATATTTGCAGGACTTACAAAGCCTCCGCCTCCACTTACATTTGTGGCCCTAATAATTACTGTATTTACACCTGCTTTAAGAATCCCTTTCTTAATTTCATAGACTCTTGGTGTGTACCAATCATCTATTTCACCAACTTTTTGTCCGTTAATATATGTTTCATCTTTATCGTCAATTACACCAAGATTAAGCGTGATATTATTTTCTGCTTGAGATTCAGTCAAATCAACTTCCTTTTTAAACCAGCACACACCAGACTCTCCGGCCAGCATTTTTATTGCATCCCAAGAATTAGGCAGTTCCGTACTTGACCAATCATTTGTCTTAGTCGATGCCAAATACCAATTATTTTCTGCACCAACATCCTTCTTCATCGCTGTTTCAAATTTATCTCTATTTCTCTTCCAACCGGCTTCGATTTTTGCAGAATCTTTTGGATCTACATTTTTATATGGCTCTTGCGTACCCATTTTGTCCCAACTTATCCAATCTTGAATATTGGTTCCTCCCCAAGTTGAATTGATTAATCCAATTGGTACCTTTAAATCTCTATTTAACTTCCTTCCGAAAAAATAAGCAACTGCAGAAAATGGCGCAATATCTGACGAGTCACAAACGAGCCAACTTCCTCCTTTAAAATCATCTTTCGGTAGATAGCTTGTCGATTTTTCTACTGTAAACAATCGAATAGTAGGGTGGTTTGCACGGGCAATTTCTTGTTTAAAATTATTTACATGTGTCCATCCATTCATTGGAAACTCCATATTTGACTGGCCACTGCATACCCAGACATCCCCAATTAAGATATTGTGCAACGTGATTTTATCATGCTTTGTTTGAATAGTCATATTAAAAGGGCCACCATATTTCATTGGTTGCAATGTCACTTCCCATTCACCATTTGAATTGGGTTTTGTAGTTAAAACCTGCCCATCAAAAATGACCGAAACTTCTTCATTCTTTTGCGTGTTTCCCCAAATTTTTACTTTTTGATCCCTTTGCAAGACCATGTTATCAGTAAATATTTTAGGTAATTTTATCTGTCCAAAAACCACCTGAACAAATAAAAATGAAATACTTAAAAATACAGTACTAAGCTTAAATAATTTCATAATAATAATTTTAAAATCAGTTAAATATTTTATTCTAAAGGCCTAAACCCCAGTCTTTATTTAGTTTTTCACCCATTATTAGTTTCAATTCGCCACCTTTTAAAATATTTTGTTTTTTATCCTGGGCATTAAGATAGATTGCCAGTGACATAAAGAACATTAGTAAAAAAAAGTTTTTATAATTTTATAGGCTATTGAAAAACACAATCTATTTGTTGTAAATGATTATCCATTGTTTACCATTCTCCATCTGCCTTATTGTACGGTTGGGCCTGAACGCTAAAGGTATTGTCTTTTAGCAGACTTCGTTCATATTGAATGGTAACTATTTTTGACTCACCGGGTAATAATGAAAAATAATCGTCACTGATAATTGCCGGTAAAACCTGTGCGCCAGTCTTTGCATCTAATGCTTGTACCCGGATGGCAAATGCGATACTCTTTGATGATGCTGGATTTGTTATTTTTGCATAAATAGTAGAACTGTCTTTATTGTTTTCAACACGGCTGTTGACTTTTAATTGAACTTTTGGTAATTCATTAAGCATGGTAAAGTCCCCATTTTTATTGCCTCTCCAATAAAAATTATGATCTAACACTTTTCCTGATTTATCTTTTAGAGTAAGGTCTATAAAATGTACGTTCGCTAATCCTTCACTTTGTTCATTGCCTCCATATACGTCGAAACTCCACAGTGAATAGCCCCATCCGGTTGCGCGTTGCAAGCCTAACATTCTGACATACCGTGCTGTCTGATCATCAAAATAAATCGTCTGTAATCCTACTTTACCTGCTGAGGTACTTACATCTTTCCAATCCTTTGCATCCTCTGACACTTGTATTTTAAACGTTTTTGCATAGGCGTTTTCCCAATTCAGAACAACTCTGTTGATATTTTGGGTATGGCCCAAATCGATATAGATCCATTGTTGGTCGCTTGATTTACTGGCCCACCTGCTGCTAGCATTACCATCGGTTACATCTTGAGCTGTACCTCCGTCTGTAGAGGAAGCGACAACTTGTTGGTTCAATGCTACATTTTTTTGTGCACTGTAAAAAGGAATGGTATAACAACTGGTGGCGGTATTGGAAGTGGAAGATACTTCTACTGTAGTTCCAAACTTTTTCACTTCTTTTCCGTCGGGATTATACACTTTAACCACTGCAGTTAATCCATCTTCATCCTTTGGGGTAGTATTAATAACTTTGATGGCATTGGTCAAGGGGTTCCATTGTATGTGTAGCGGTTTGCAGGCTTCTTTTACGCCCCAATAAGCGCCGGTAGGGTCATAATAGTAATCATAGGTTTGCCACACCATGGAAGGATAGGCTGATTGGCTCATCCAGGTCATTATCCCGGATGCGTCTTCCCACATATGGTCTTCCCAACCTTCATACATCGCTTTGTTTGTTTCAATATTCAGCAACTGTGCCTTACGCGTATAGTCAACGATTCCTGTGGGCTTACCATATCTCTGCGTAATAAATTTATCATAATTATCGGGGGTTGCATTAAAGGCATTCTGTCCGAAAAAATGCTGGTTCCACATTTCATTACGTGGCCACCATTTATCTTTTGGCATGAATTTTTTGAAACTTTCAAAATTCGGAAACACGGCTGTACCCATTTCGGTTCTTAGCCCCCAACCTATTGACCCGCCTAGTCCCGTGGGATAGGGCGTAAAATACCATTTGGGATCATGGTTACCCCACAGACCGCTTCCGGTAAGGTTTCCGGCATGGGAGTTGGGCTGATAATACCGATCTCCACCATCATAAACAGCTATATCTTCTTTTATCCAGTTATTCAGTGGGGGTACGGGCCAGCCTTCATTATCTCCACACCAAACAGCAATACTGGGGTGGATGCGTTCCCGCTTGATTTTTTCTATTACATTTCTATTAAACACATCAATATTTTCGGGTAAATTGGGATTGGCGTTGAGCCACAAATCATCCCATACCATTATGCCATATTTATCGCAGGCTTGGTAAAATTCTTCGTCGGTTGTTGAGCCTAACCAATTGCGAATCATATTTAGATTCATTTCCTTATGTAACCTTACTTTGGTATCATACTCTTTTGCTCTGCAGCGCAACATATACTCAGACATGCCCCAGTCTCCTCCTTTTATAAAAACCTTCTTTCCGTTTATAGATAGGTGTAAAACGCCTCCGGTGGTATCATAAGTATATCTTCGGATACCGAAACTGACTCTTTGGGAGTCGGAGATGTCTTCTCCGGATTTCACGACAAAATCACAACTGTAAAGGTTTGGGTCTCCATAACCATTTGGCCACCATAGTTTGGGTTGATCTATGGATAATTGAGGGTACTGCTCTTTGTCCAGACTGACTTCTGTGCTACGGCCTGCCTCTATACTTATCGTTTTCGAAAAATGTATATTGCGGGGCTGTATCGTACCTTCTACTTCCCCTTGACAATCTTTTGTTGAACTGTTGTAAACATGCAG
>NZ_JBNQGD010000377.1:0-228 GCF_050436765.1 Arachidicoccus sp.
TTAGATAAGCCAATATAGAAACTGTTACAATTTGTCAAACTGCCTACATAACCTAAAAAGTTGTGTGATATAGCTATCGACTATGTGCAAAAATACTTCTTAGATCGGTATTTTCAAAAGCATTGTTGATCGTGACGACATTAGACCAAGAATTTTTACAAGCTGCTTGTACACCAGAAAAACTCAATGGCGTATCATAGGCGTTGTAACACGTCCAATTATTCACTT
>NZ_JBNQGD010000377.1:238-744 GCF_050436765.1 Arachidicoccus sp.
AGTGGGCAACCTAAAATTCTTTCATAAGATATTGAACGAATAGGAGTTACCAAAAGGAAAGAGCATTAATGTTGATCCCCCTGCCACTCCCTCGTCTCACCCTATACCCAAATTGCTAACTTTCTTTCTTAAGCCTTACATACCATTTAAACGCTTGATAATTTGAGCTTCTTCTAACAAATATGGTGATCTATCTTGTCTGAATATATCTTGAAACCAATAGGTCGGTGGTAATTCAACATAAGAGACTTGACCCGAATCCCAATACATGTTCCACTGGGTTTTTCCATTCACATGACCCCAGGCTAGCATACCAATATTGTACTTTTTACCTACTGGTAAAACATTGTAAAATTCACTATTCAACGTTCTTGCCATAAATTCAGTTGCTATTAAAGGCCTATTTAGTTTTTGTAGGGTTTGGATACATGCTTCAAAACGTGCAGGAGGTTCGTAACTAAAAAGAGGATTAAATTTAAGACTACAAATTTTTGGTGTATCCTATT
>NZ_JBNQGD010000377.1:754-1081 GCF_050436765.1 Arachidicoccus sp.
TGAATAAAAAATACATTTTGCCTCTTTTTTAAAATAAAAAGAAATAGCATGATGCGATTTTACGTCGATTTATCTACATTTGAAAAAAAATCTAGGTTTGAAAAAATTGATGACACAAACAAACAGACACGCATTTCTCCTTTAAAGATTATAATAAACTGGGGGACCGAGCGCTTCGCACCCGGAGGGGAAAAGAAGTTGTATTTATTACCCGTACTACGGAGCTCGGCTTTCGGCCTCGCCACCGAGTACAGCTCGGCCTCGCTCCGATCTATATATTTCTAATTTTTATGGCAGAGGCAAAAACATTCGATTTCTGTTTCTTTT
>NZ_JBNQGD010000378.1:0-4707 GCF_050436765.1 Arachidicoccus sp.
ACAGACTGTTGCTACCATTCGACAAAATTTGTTTTGGGCATTTTTTTACAACCTTATCGGTATTCCAATTGCTGCGGGTATTCTTTATCCTATCAATGGCTTTTTACTCAATCCTATGATTGCAGGAGCAGCAATGGCATTGAGTAGTGTGAGTGTAGTAAGTAATAGCCTAAGATTGAAATGGAAACGATAAAACAGTAAATGTCACAAATCCAACAAAAAATATTACAATAATATATACTGCAAATTTGATCAACTTTGTAGTATCAATTAATAATAAAAATGACGATAAAATGAAAGATAATAACCCAAATCTTCAGTTCAAAACAAATATCAACTGCAGTGGATGTATAGCCAAAGTGACTCCTTTTCTTAATGACGCCAAAGGCATCCGGTCTTGGGAAGTTGACACTGCTAATAAAGACAAAGTGCTTACCATAAAATCGGATGGAATTACTACTAGGGAAGTTTTAGAAACCGTACAGAAAGCAGGTTTTAAAATAGATCCATTAAACTCCTAAGAAGAATGTAATTGGATAGACAGTAGCGTTAAGTTGTAACACAAATTTTTTAATAATAAATGGTGTAAAAATTTTCTTTCATGACGCTTTTAAAAACAGGCCATAATCGGAAAGTCGGTTCAAATGTTGTGTTGAGTTACGCTCTTATTCTTTGATGAAGCTCCAAAAGACAATTTCTCTTCGGGCTCGTCACCACTTCAGAAAAACCTTGCTATATATTTGAAAAACTATACTTTTTTTAATGTGGTACTTTTTTTGCTGTAGGTAAGCGAACGTTTGCGGGGCTTTTCGTTTTTTAAAGAAGATTGATTTTGCTGTGCGTATCGATGACGAATTTTCTTTAAAATGGATATCCTTAGATTGAATCCGGTGTAATGTTTATGTTTTCTGCTTCTCTAATTCTCTAATCTCAAAAATTCATGCTATGCGACGTTCTCAAAAAAGATATTTAACGGCAATATTGAGTATTATGGGGATATTTATTGCGGTGGCATCCCTCGCCCAAGTTGGCAATGATACCATTTCAACCATTATAAACCATTCCTATCCTGCAGCACATAATACAGGTACCTTGGCTGATTTTCCAAAACTACATCCATTGGTTGTTCACTTTCCCATTGTTTTTTTAATACTTGCATTTTTTACACAAATTGTTTCCTTATTTGTATATAAAAAGGAGCTGAGTTGGGTAACACTTTTCTTAGTTGTACTTGGTTTTATTGGTGCATACCTTGCTTCCAACCTTTTCCACGGGGGAGATCCCAATCCATCTTTATTAGATCCAATAACACGCATTACTTTCCAAAGACATGAACAATATGCCACCTACACAGTTTGGCTCAGTGCGGTAGCGGCATTCATTAAAATAGTAAGTCATTTCTTCTTTAAGAGAAAATTAATCACTGAAATACTTGCTACATTTTTACTAGCTGGAGCTGCTTACACCATTACTGTAACCGGCGATTTGGGTGCCCGACTTGTGCATATTGATGCACTGGGTGTGCAAGGAAATCAGATACCGGCACAAGACGATATGTAACTTAAAAATCATTTTTTTAATAATTAGATTAAAATTTCACAATTATGAAATATAATATTTCTTTTGCAATAACCTTAATGCTCTCTTTATTTTCAATAAATAATAGTCAAGCAGCTTTAAATTATCAAAATGTAAACCTTATTAAAGGTGGCACTGAAAATATAAATGATATTTATGCCGGCTACGCCAAGATTGAAAAAGCACTCACTCTGGATGACGCTGCAACAGCCCAAAAGGCAGCCTCTCAGTTAATTATTGAGTTAAAGGATATCGCAAATTCCAATGTGACTTTAATAGCCGCAACTAAAATTAGTCAAACGGCTGATATTTCTTTACAAAGGAAATCCTTTGCGATACTATCATCCGCGCTGTATAAGTTGTTTAAATCCCAGAAACCGGACAGGATGCTTTATATACATTTCTGCCCTATGGCAAAGGCTTATTGGATGGATGAAAATAAGGAAATCAGTAGCCCTTATTACGGCGAAAAGATGTTAACCTGTGGTGAAACAAAAGGCATGATTATGTAAATACAGATTTGCAGTCGTCTACGCCAATAATAAAACACCTTACTCGACATAAAATGAAAATATTAATAATTTGTAACACTTGGAAAGAAGCGATTTTTCTTTGTTCAATTATGTTTCTTATTTCCATTCCCTTACTTGCGCAGCATCCAATAAGAGAATATACGCTTACATTGCGGCAACAAAAAGTAAATAAGGCGGGGAAATTAGTCAGCGCTATTACGGTAAATGATTCTATACCCGGTCCGACACTTTATTTTACTGAAGGAGATTCTGCCATTATTCACATAAAAAATGAAATGAATGTACCTTCTTCGGTACATTGGCATGGCATTCTTATTCCTAATTTTTATGATGGTGTACCTTATCTAACTACGCCTACAATTGCTCCTGGGAGCACCTTTACGGAAGGTTTTGTTATTAGACAAACCGGGACTTACTGGTATCATTCCCATGTGTCCTTGCAGGAACAAAGTGGATTGTATGGTGCATTTGTCATTTATCCTAAAAAAGAGACGCACAAATATGATAAGGAAAAGACGATTCTTCTTTCTGACTGGACAAACGAAAATCCGCATCAGGTCTTAAACAACCTTAAAAGAGGGCAGGAGTGGTATTCTGTGAAAAAGGGGCAGGCACAAAGTTTAAATCGGGTAATTGCGCACCATGGTCTGGGCGAAAGAATAAAAATGGCTTGGCAAAGAATGCCTCCAATGGATTTATCCGATGTTTATTATCCTGCTTTTTTAGCCAATGGGCAAAGAAGTCTAAGCTTTCCCAATGCAAAACCGGGAGAGCGTATTCGGCTTAGAATTATAGATGGTTCCTCTTCCAGTTTTTTTCATTTGCAATTTTCCGGAGGTGAAATGCAAATCATTGCTGCTGATGGGCAAGATGTGCAACCTGTCAAGGTAAGCCGTTTGTTAATGGGGGTGGCTGAAACCTACGATGTAATTATTACTATTCCCCAAAATGGAAAATATGAATTGCGGGCGACGGCGCAAGATGGGTCCGGTTACACTTCGCTTTATTTCGGCAAAGGAGCAGCTCACGAGGCGCCGACATTACCTAAGCCTGATTTATTTCACATGGAAGGCGTTATGATGCAAACAATGGCTGGTATGAAGATGAAAATGGGGCAGATGAATATGTATATGAGCCCTAAAATGATGAAGCGGGAAATGCCATATATCAAAAAAGCTTATATTGATCGAGAGGATATGGATATGGCTGGTTCTTTGGGAATGCAAATGCCTGAAATGGACATGAGCGGAATGGATATGGAAAATATGGATATGGATGACTCCGCTGAGATGGGTATGAATGATTCTGCAATGGACAATATGAAAAGCATGGATATGTCGGATACCAACAGGAACATGAATACTGATAATGGTATGGCCAAGAAGGGCGACTCAGTGATTTTTAATTATGATATGTTGAAAGCCTTGCATTCTACAAATTTTGATACAAGTTTACATCATGTTAGAAACCTGACATTTAACCTTACAGGTAGTATGTGGCGCTATAATTGGAGCATTAACGGAAAAACGCTTTCTGAAAGGGATTCTATTCAGATACAAGAAGGAGAGGTTCTTCGCATTACCATGTATAATCAAACCATGATGTATCATCCAATGCATTTGCATGGACATTTCTTTAGAGTGCTTAACGCAAATGGCACCTATTCTCCATTAAAACATACCGTTATTGTACCTCCTATGCGTTCAATAACTATTGAATTTTTGGCTAACGAGAAAGGCAATTGGTTCTTTCACTGCCATCTACTTTACCACATGATGTCAGGCATGTCACGCAGCTTTCAATATGCGGATTATAAAGCCGAACCGATAATGAAAAATTACCCCAAGAGCAAATTATTTAATGACGATAACCATTGGTTTTTTTGGGGTGATGCCACTATTGCATCCAACAGGGAGGAAGGGTATTTGTCTTATTCGAACCGTAAAAATTGGATAAGAATAAAAGGGGATTATGGAATGTGGCAAGAAGGGAAAAGTTATAATGTTTCTTCCGACTGGTGGAAGTCGGCACATCCTTATGAAGTATCAGGTACTTATGAATATTTTGTTACGCGTTTTTTGAGGCCTTATTTGGGCATGGTTGTCAGTAACAAAGATGAATACAAAAGGTTCTATGAAACACATAATAAGCATGTTCCCCTCAATGATGTAAGGGGGATGGTGGGTATACATTATTTATTGCCTTTTTTTCTTAATGCTGATTTAAGGATGGATAGCCGTGCACATATGCGCTTTACATTAGATGGGCAAACATGGTTATTTCCCAGGATATGGCTAACTTATATGGCCAATACAGATAAAGAATATGAGGCCAATATAGAGTATATGCTTAATGAACACATGTCTCTTACGGGAGGCTATAACACTGATTATAAATGGGGAGGTGGTTTGATGATTCGATTTTAATTTCTGAATATAGTCTCTGTAGCTTTGCTTCGAGTATAAAAAGTTTAATTATTGATTCACCTCCGAATTGAAATTTTTAAAGCAACTTTTCCACTTATCAGTTAATTCGAATTGGAATGTTGAAAGTTGGCTTAAAATATACCGCATGCTATTTTTAGGTAAATTTTTAT
>NZ_JBNQGD010000379.1:0-8671 GCF_050436765.1 Arachidicoccus sp.
ATGAAAGCCCTGTTGAACGGAATCTTTGGTAGCCATCTGCTTTATGGGGTTAATTAAAGTAGCTAAAATGCAGCAGAAAAATACTATTTTTAAATCCTCAAAAGAATTATAACGTAATAGAATTACCGGAAGGTTGCTTTTGAGATTAGAGCTTATTTTAAAAAACATGGTTATAGAAAACAACACGTTGATACTTTGTCTCCAATAGAGTCTTACCGCGCGACATCGGTCAGCAAAAAAGTAAATCGAAAAGGTCCACAGCATAACTTTCAATGTGGGGCTTTTAAAAGGGGCTCTTTGCGGATTTTTTCTATGAGTTCGGCAGTAATAAGTTCGGGACACAACCTCCAAAATATTGACAAAAGAAAATGTGCAAAGTTCATAACTCTATTGGCTGTTTAACAACAGTAAAAACACATTTGAAGCGACACAACATTAATGACTTCAATTCTATAAACGAGGTAATATATTTTCAAAAGAACTTTTCAGCTTTAAGACAGCAAATCATTTCAAATCACCAACAACTGATAGAAAATGAAAAAAATACTCTTGATGTAGAAATTTCACAATTAGACAAAATTATTAAAACGGACAAAACTCATTTTGAAAAAAGTTTTCGCAGTGAGATTGAAGATTTAACGCAAAAGCTAAACAGCTTATCAACTCCAAGGGGTCGGAGTTTTCTTAAGAGACTTATCAACTTTATAAAGCAGTCGTCTTTAAAAAAGAAACTTCAAAGTTTAGAACTCAATTTGAATAACAAGGTTAGTTATGCAGTCAGCAGCTTGGTTGATCAACATCAATATAAAACTAATCGCCGTCAATATATCACTTCGCATTTTATGGACGCAGTTAACGAAAGTTGTTTGACTGAGACAAACAAACTTGAGAATAAACAACGTATAATTGATGAAGTGAAAAATACAATTTATGGAGCGTTAGGCGAGCATAAAGTTGTAAAAGAATTGGAAAACTTATCAGACGATAACATTTTGATAAACGATTTTGCTCTAAGTTTTCATCCTGCTATTTACAATCGACAAGAAAAGGATTATATCAAATCAATTCAGATTGACCATCTGCTTATTACACCTTCTGGTATCTTTCTTATTGAGACGAAAAATTGGAGTGAAAAATCATTAGCGAGTTTGGATTTACGTTCTCCAGTTCAACAAATAAAACGAACAAACTTTGCTCTCTTTAAAATACTGACTGGAGATATTTCAAGCCACAGAGTAATACTTAAACAACATCATTGGGGAGACAGAAAAATACCAGTAAAAAACCTGATTGTATTGACAAATTCAAAACCAAACGAGGAATTTCAACATGTTAAAGTCTTGACAGTTAATGAGCTTCTTGGTTATGTCAAATATTTCAAGCCAATGTTCACAAATGAGGAGACACAGGCAATTGCAAGTTATTTACTCAACTTGAATGACCAAAAACATTTGACACAAAGAGGATGACGACCGAAGTGAAATCTTACTGCTGCTAATACCTAGGCTCTCGTTTTGCACAACGGGCAAGAAACGAAAACGGTGTTGAACAGAATCTTTGTTAACCATTCTTATTATGGAGTTAATTACAGTAGCCGAAATGCAGCCCAAAAATACTATTTTTAAATCCTCAAAAGAATTATGACATAATAGAATTACCGAAAAAGTGCTTTTGAGATTAGAACTTATTTTAAAAACCAATATTATAGAAAAGAAGGGGTGGGTGCTTTCTTGCCAATAGCGTCTTACGGCGACATCGGTCAACAAAAAAGTAAATCGAAAAGGTCCACAGCATAACTTTCAATGTGGGGCCTTTAAAAGGGGCTTTTCGGATACTTTTCTATGAGTTAGTCGAATCTAGGCAGACATAAATATATTCAAATGAACATTCGGTCTCGTCCGGGTTTTAGTTTACATTATAACCGCGCAGCCTATTGCTATCAAATTACGGCTTGGCATTTTATTTGGTACATGTTTTTTGCCCATGGGATTGTTTAATTTTGGTTGTGCAGCTGACAATTGTTATGGTGGCAATTGGGTAACTAAATCCACAAAAAAGTAAAGTAACAATTCAAGATATGGTCCTTGAAAACGCAAAATAAAATGATATGGCAACCTTTAAAGAGTTAATAAGTTCCGACAAGCCGATACTCGTTGATTTCTCCGCAGAGTGGTGCGGTCCCTGCAAAATGATGAAACCAATTTTAGAAGAATTAAAATCTAAAGTGGGCGATAAAGCAACTATTATAAAAATTGATGTGGATAAGAGCCCTACTACTGCAAAGGCCTTTCAGATTCAGGGCGTACCTACTCTGATATTATTTAAAAATGGAAAAATAAAATGGAGAGGTTCGGGTGTTGTAACTGCCACCTCCTTAGAACAAATCATCTATCAACATCAATAGATAAAAATATTTTTCTCTGTCAATAATAAATTCCTTAATCCGATTCAGAATATATTTTAAGGTTTCACTTTAGCAAATTTTTTCAAATACTTACCTATTCTTTTTAAAAGCAAGTGGTAGCGCACCGAGCACCACCATTATGACACCAGAAATGCAAACACACATCCATCCACCAAGGTTCCAGGCAATGCTACCAATGGTAGAGCCCAGGGTGCCCCCAATAAAAAAAGCTGTCATATATAACGTGTTGAGTCGTGTACGAGCTTCTGGCAACAGCGCGTAGTTGCGTGCCAAATTCGGCACATGCGTCGATTGCATTCCCATGTCTATCATGATAATGCCGATAACAACAAGCACGACTGTCCAATCTGCTTTTAGCAAGACAATCCATCCAATTATCATCAAAATAATACCCCAACGCATCGGAATAAATGGACCTTTTCTGTCCGTTACTTTCCCTACAAAAGGAGAAATTAAAGCACCGCCCGCGCCAATAATACCAAACAGTCCAATCAAGGAAAGCGAATAATGAAAAGGCGGTTTTTCTAGAAGAAATGCCATGGTAGCCCAGAAGGCAGAAATAGCACCAAATAACCAAGCACCAATCCATGCACTTTCTCTAATCACCGGCTGCGCTTTGAAGAGTTCCCAAAGAGATTTCATAAGCTTGCCGTAGCTTCCTTTGAATTTAGGTTGTTCTTCCGGAATAATTTTCCAAATCATCACCGTCATTATTACCATAAAGCCTGCTCCGATATAATAAATACTCTGCCAACCCCAATAAGCAGCGGCAAATCCACTAAGCGTACGCGACAATAAAATACCGGTTAGCAGTCCACCCATCACGGTGCCCAAAACTTTCCCACGCTCTTCCTCTACCGCTAAATCTGCTGCTAAAGGAATAAATACCTGACAAGCCGTACTGGCAATCCCCACACAAGTACTGAAAAAATAAAGGACAGTAATATTTTGCGATAAAGCGGTTCCCAACAAAGCCAAAGCGGCTAAAAAATGCATCCAAATCAACAGCTTTCTGCGTTTTATTTTATCACCCAAGGGAACTAAAAAGAACAAACCAATACCATAACCTAATTGAGAACAAATATTAATAATAGATGCCGACTCCTCTTTTACATGAAAAGCGCGAGAAATAGCGCCCAATAACGGTTGACAGTAATACAAATTAGCTACCACTACACCGCAGCCAATAGTAATAAAGTATTTGAGAAAAGGTGTTAGTCGCGCTTGTGGTTTTGCTAAAGACATGTTTAATTGTTCTAATAAAAAAATTACAAACAAAAATAAGTCTCTTTTATTTGTAAACCATTTTGGCTAAATTTCTTTGTCGTAAATTTGATTAAGCAAAAAATCATTCTTATGCAAGATAATGAAATCAAAGATTCATTAGACGGGATGAAAAAATTGATAGAGCTTTCTCGACAACGTTCACAACTGTCAGCAGAGCGAAGTTATATGAATGCAGAGCGAACCTTGTCAGTATGGCTTCGAACGGCATTAGCATCTATGATATTCGGCATAGCCATCGACCGGCTTGGCTTAATGCTCGACCAAATGCCGCAACATGTGGTTGTCGGCATACATGTAGCGCAGCCTGATATTCCCTCTAAAATTATTGGAATTATCCTAATCGTCTTTTCTATGTTAATGGCGTTCTTTTCTGGCCTTCGCTTTATACGCTTTGCACGCTACTTCAAAAAAGAATATGTTTTACCCGCCTACCACAAAGCCTCTCTCCCTGCATCTTTTGCATCTATGATCATCGTATTTGGTATAGGATTACTGATATTGATGATTTGGATTGGATAGAGTTTCTAGAAGTATCCTAACCTTATTCTATCAATTAAAATTATTATTTCCCGTACACTTATTGACTGCCAATTCGCTGAAACCAGCTTCCGATTATAGTGTCGATGCTTAGCCGACTTAAAAAAATAATAAAACAGCCAACAAACTTCGATTGACGTTCCTTAGCTGCTTTATTACACAGGACTATCTGTTTCAGATTAAATTTCCATAGGTACTTCCATTAATAATATTTCCGAATTTTCGGAGCGGGCGATAAGCTTTATTTTATCTGTATCCCAAATTCCTAATCCATCCCTGGTAGAAAGATCGGTATTATCTATGCTGAAATCGCCATTTAAGACGAAGACATAAATGCCATTTTCCGGCTTCCTGACCGTGTATTCAGTTGTCACACCTTTATCAAATTTGCCCAAATGAAACCAAGCGTCTTGATGTATCCAAACGCCTGCATCATCAGGGTTGGGAGACAATATTTGTTGCAACGTATTGTGTCGGTCAGCCGGGTTTAATGAAATCTGATCGTAACGAGGTGTCACATTTTGTTTATTAGGGATAATCCAAATCTGCAAAAATTTTACTTTTTCATCTTTATTTTTGTTGTATTCACTATGGTAAATACCTGTACCGGCACTCATCGCCTGTACATCACCATTTTTAATAATAGTAGTATTACCCATGCTATCTTTATGCTCCAAATCCCCTTCTAAAGGAATACTTACAATTTCCATGTTTTCATGCGGATGTTTGCCAAAGCCCATTGCAGCATCTACCGTATCATCATTTAAAACGCGTAGCGCACCAAAATGTGTTCTTTCCGGATTGTAATAATTTGCAAAACTGAAAGTATGAAAACTGTTCAACCAACCGTGATTGGCGTGACCTCTGGTTGCTGCTTTGTGTAATATTGTGTTTGCCATAATCTTTCCTTTTATCGAATGTTTTTAATACTGCAAATGTCCACCAAATAGGAAGGTGTTTCCAATAATCTACATTAAGTCAAGAAAACTAATTTTCGCTTCGATATTCACATTTAAATAAATTATATTACGATTTTATTACAATCCCGCATGGCCAATATTCCAAAATATAGATTTAACTTGGCAACCGGAATTTCAATACAAATCAAAATCATCATCATTACATTAACTAAAAAACAAAATGAAAAAGTGCTTATTCATATTCATTGGCTTATTTCTACTAGGACAATCACAGGCGCAAATTAGATTACCTAACATACTTTCCAGCGGCATGGTCCTGCAACAAAAAGCGGATGTAAGTTTATGGGGATGGGCAAACCCCACCGACAAAATTTCTATAACTACATCCTGGAACGAAGATACCTTAAAGACAAAAGCCAATGGGAATGGTAAGTGGCAAATAACTATTCACACGCCAAAAGCCGGCGGACCCTATATCATTAGTTTTAAATCACATAATACCATAATAAAATTAAATGATGTTTGGTTAGGTGAAGTCTGGGTTTGCTCCGGACAATCTAATATGGAGTTTACCTATAATTGGCGCAAAACAAAAGATGTCGCTGCTGACTTTGCTACTTGCAATAAATATCGCTTACATTTCTTTCAAATTCCAAAAACAACCGCGAAAACACCTCAGGAGAATTGCGATGGAAGTTGGACCAACTGCGATTCTAATACCGTGAAAAATTTTAGCGCGGTAGCCTATTTCTTTGGGAAAAAATTAAGCGAAAATCTAAATGTGCCTATTGGCCTAATCTCCTCTAACTGGGGTGGGACGCCGGCAGAAGTGTGGACACCAGATAGTGTGATAGACAATAACAAGTTTTTAAAAGAGTGGCAAAAAAGGATAAAACCTACGCCTTGGTGGCCTACAGAGTCGGGCTTGGCATATAATGCAATGATCGCCCCCATAACAAAATATAAAATTGCAGGAACTATATGGTACCAAGGGGAATCGAACGTTGATACGTACCAGAGTTATGCCCCTTTATTTAAAAGCATGATTTCTTCTTGGAGAAACGCATGGGACGAGGAGTTCCCTTTCTATTTTGTGCAAATTGCACCTTATAAATATGGAACATTCAATGTAGGGGCTCATATACGCCAAGCACAAACTGAAGCATTATCATTACCTAAAACAGGAATGGTCGTGACCTCAGATTTAGTTACCGACACAAATGATATTCATCCGCACGATAAGCACGACGTTGGTTACAGGCTGGCAGAGATCGCATTACACGATAATTATGACTTAAAGCAGTTTGATAATTTCTCACCATTGTATCAGTCTTACACTTTAAAAGGCAATAGAGTCGAGATAAATTTAAGCAATGCGAATGAAGGACTGCACAGTAAAAACGGCGATGCAAAAGATCTATATATTGCAGGAGAAGATGGCATATTTTATCCGGCCAAAGTCAAGCTCGGCAAAGGCTCTATTACGGTTTACAACGCGAATATAGCGACTCCGAAAATCGTTGAATACGGATTTAACAATACACAAATGGGCAATATTTTTAATAAGGGGGATATGCCGGTTGCACCCTTTAAAATCGATATTCAATAATTTACCCAAAACGCTTTCTATGCATTTAAATGAATAATTTTTCTTACACCGCATTTGAAATTAGCATCTTGAAACAAAGCTTTACATTAAAATTAATTAGTTTCGCGATGCTAATTTTCAATTTTAATAATTAATGAATCTATCACCACGGGTTGCTGTTGTAATTTTAAATTTTGATGGGAAAGGATATTTAGAAAGATTCCTTCCTACACTATTGGCATCTGATTATGCCAACTTTAAAGTAGTTGTAGCAGACAACGCATCTAGTGATGATTCCATTTCCTTTTTAAAAAGGAATTTCCCAGCGGTAGAAATTATTATTTTAGAAAAGAATTTTGGTTTTGCTGAGGGCTACAATCAGGCATTAAAACAAGTACAGGCAGAGTATTTTGTACTACTCAATTCCGATATAGAAATTACGACAAACTGGATATATCCTATTGTCAATTTGATGGAGGCTGATAAACAAATAGCTATTTGTCAACCTAAAATATTATCCTACAACCAAAAGACACATTTTGAATATGCGGGTGCAGCAGGGGGTTGGATAGATTTTTTAGGCTATCCGTTTGCGCGAGGAAGAGTATTTGAAACATTAGAAGAAGATAAAAATCAATATGGCAATAGTTCCGAAATATTTTGGGCAACAGGAGCGGCAATGTTTATTAAAGCGGAGATCTATAAAAGTCTAGGTGGGCTTTATGGATTTTTCTTTGCACATCAAGAAGAGATAGATTTATGCTGGCGAGCGCAATTAGCCGGCTATAAAGTGGCATGTTGTACCTCTTCAGTTGTTTATCATGTGGGTGGAGGCACCTTACCGAAAGGTCATCGAAAAACTTTTTTAAACTTTAGGAATAATTTGATAATGCTCTCTAGAAACCTACCTCTGAGAGAAAAATTATGGAAAGTACCTTTCCGACTGATATTAGATGGTGTTTTTGCCATGAAATGTCTGCTTTCTAGTGATTTTGATTCCGTAAAAGCCATATTAAAAGCGCACAATGCCTATTATAAATGGCTAATCAAAATAAATGATCAACACAAATTTTCAAAAAAGCCTATGGATAAATTGTCTGGTGTATCAAACCATTCGATTGTTTGGCAATATTTCATTGCTGGAAAAAAAATATTTAAAGAGATTTTCTGAAATAATATTTTGAATTTTCTGTTCAATTCATACATTTGCAAAGTAAAAACAAAGCGTATCTATTATGACTAATCAAGATCAAGCCTATCAGGAAGAGTTAGAACAATTAAAGAACCAAGATTATGCTTACAACAAAGTATCATCTTCAAGATTTTTGTTTTACGTGCAAGTATGGGGCTTTGTGTTCTTTTTGGCTACAGCATGTTATGTACTATGGACTAATAGGTATCAAGGAAAACCTGATATTGAGATCCAAAGTAGCACATTATATACTCCACAGTACAAATAAATATAAATAGCGAGAAAAATTTGGCAGAATAAAATAAGTTTTTATCTTTGCAACCCAAATTACGGATTACATAATTAGTTCTTATTCAATATTTTACCTGCGAAAGTAGCTCATTTGGTAGAGCACGACCTTGCCAAGGTCGGGGTGGCCGGTTCGAGCCCGGTCTTTCGCTCACGAAAAGTCCCACTTATTATTGGTGGGATTTTTTTTCAACGTTTTGCCCTGGTGGTGGAACTGGTAGACACGCAGGACTTAAAATCCTGTGATCAGCAACGGTCGTGCGGGTTCAAGTCCCGCCTGGGGCACATGTGGGATTTTTCCCAAATTTTCCAAGAGGTTTCTCATAACTGAGAAGCCTCTTTTTCTTTATTAATATAGCTTTCAGCGCGAACTCAATTGGGATCAAGTTAAAAAGTTGGGGGATTGCGATAAAACAATTTGCTTTGCCTTAGAT
>NZ_JBNQGD010000380.1:0-6481 GCF_050436765.1 Arachidicoccus sp.
TTACTATAGTATTAAAGATGTTTAAGGGACAGATCGGAAGTTCCCTGAATATTATTTAATTGAAAGCGACTATCTCAACTGGTAAATATGCGTGCAGTTAAATACAATATTCAAAAATTGGTAGAAAGCAAGTGTATTAAACAAGTTTTAAAACCTCAATTATTATATATGAACTCAAATCATACAAGTAAAAATAAAAAGTGGCGCGCTCTTACAGAGTGGCCCCCCAAAATGATTCCTGTAATGCTGGTGTTATTGATGACACTGGGAATTAGTCGCACAAATGCTCAAAACGAAAGGCAAACTTATAGAGGAACAGTCACCAATAATAGCGGCGTTCCTATGCAAGGCGTTTCTTTAGCCGTGGTTGGCTCAAAAAGTAATGGAACAGTAACGGACGAAAATGGTTCTTTCGCATTAAAAGCGGAAAAGGGCTCTTCAATTTTTGTTACCTTTGTTGGTTATCTTTCTCAGAAAATAGACTTGGGGGACCAAAAAGATTTAACGATTAAATTGGTGCAAGCCGCCGACAGCTCCTTGAATGATGTAGTAGTAATCGGTTATGGAACACGTAAAAAAGAAAATGTCAATGCCGCTATTTCTACTATTACCAGCAAGGACATGGAAGACTCGCACAATGGCTCCACAGTAAGTTCGGCGCTAGCCGGAAAAATTCCAGGTGTAACCTTCAGAATGTCGGATAGTCGCCCAGGGGCAAGTGCCTCTGTATCTATTAGGAATATGGGAACACCGTTGTATATCATCGATGGTATACAACAAGATGAAGGACAATTTAATAATTTGGCACCTAATGATATTGAATCAATTTCGGTACTAAAAGATGCTTCCGCTGCTATTTATGGAGTACAGGCTGCAAACGGAGTAGTTTTGGTAACGACCAAAAGAGGAAAACTCGGGTCTCCAAGTCGTATTAATTTAAATGCCTATACTGGTTGGCAGAACTGGTCACGGTTCCCAAAAACAGAAGATTTATATGGCTGGGAGAAAGGTCGAGTAGAGGCTGCTGTGAATGAACATGATTTAAACAACATTATTTCACCGGAAGAATTGGCGAAATACAAGGCAGGTACGGCACCCGGTTACCAAAGTTTTGATTGGTACGATTTTATCGTGAAGAAAAATGCGCCGTTAAATAGTTTGAATTTGAACTTTACCGGTGGCTCTGATAAAATCAACTATTATGTCTCTGCAACTAATCTTTTTCAAAATTCCGTTTTAGGAAGGGAGTATAAATTTAATCGCACTAATATTCAAAGTAATATTGATGCAAAAGTTACCAAGCGCTTAAAAATAGGTGCACAGATTAACGGTCGCGTTGAAGACCGCCAAAACCCGGGAGTTCCTGGAACGGATGATTATTGGGAAGCGCGTTTTGCTATTTTGCGTAATACCCCCTGGGAGAGGCCATTTGCAAATGATAACCCGGCTTATTTAAATGACATAGGGCATAACAACGAAAACTGGGGATTGCTAAATACTAACCTTTCAGGTAAATACAGAGATACTTGGCGCGTATTGCAAACTAATTTAAATGCTTCCTATGAGACACCTTTAAAAGGTCTTACGCTAAAAGGAATGTTCTCTTATTATTATGCCAATGAATTGTTGAATAATCACGAATATACATATGATGCATATACATTTCATCCGGAAGATAGTACCTATGTTAGAACAGGTGGAAGTTCCAATCCTTGGCGGGAAAGAAGACAACGAACGATTCTCTCGTCTAATATTCAATTGCAGGCAGATTATGTACGTAGCTTCGGGAAACACAATATAAATCTAACTTTTGTGAATGAACGGACCAGAAGGCAGGATATGAACAATTGGTTGCACTCTGTTCCAACAACCAATATTCTGCCATTGATTTATTTCAATACAATGGATACTTATGATGATGGTGATGTAACCACTTCCAAAATTGGTTATGTAGGTCGCATTAGTTATAACTATGACAACACATATTATGTTGATATTGCCGGTCGTAGAGACGCATCAGCTATCTTGTCTCCTGCGCATAAATGGGGAACTTTCCCTTCTGCTACAGTAGGTTATCGTATTACAAAAGAGAAGTTCTTTCAGGAAATAGTAAAGCCTGAAATAGTAAATGAGTTGAAATTACGGGCCTCTTATGGTATTACCGGTGACGACCGAAACCTACCAATTGACGAGTTTTCTTATTTAGAGGCCTATAACTATAATAGTGGCAATCCAGCCATTTTAAATGGTGTTCCAATAATTACTTCAGCATATAGAGGTATTCCTGTTACGAGCATTTCATGGATACAGAGTAAGATGTTGGATATTGGGTTGGATTATGGCTTATTTAATAATAAAGTTAGCGGTTCTTTTGATTATTTTAGAAGGGAAAGAACCGATTTGCCCGGTCAGAAATATGATGTTTTATTACCTAACGAATTGGGATATGGTTTGCCTAATGAAAGCTTATCGCAGATTCAGGACAAAGTACAAGGTGTAGATGGATCTATCTCCTATAGTGGCACTATCAAAAAGGTAAATTTTCATGTAGCGGGTAATTTGTCTTTTTCAAGACCTTGGAATGTTTCTAGTTATAAGCCAAGGTTTTTTAATTCCTTAGATCAATATTTTTCGAGTGGAGAAAATAGGCCGCAAAACCTTTTCTGGGGTTATATCGCTCAGGGACAATTTCAATCTCAAGAGCAAATAAATAACTATCCTGTAAATGAAGACGGCCAGGGAAACAAAACATTATTACCTGGTGATATCATATATAAAGATTTGAATGGTGATGGCGTGATTGATGGTAATGACACGAGACCAATTGGTTGGGGAGAGGGTAGGAATCCTATTATAAATGGTGGTCTTAATTTGTCTGCCAATTGGAATGGGTTAGATGTACATATAGATTTCTCCTATGGATCTGGCTATACTTTTAATCGCAATTGGGAAATGCGTTGGCCGTTCCAAAACGGCGGAGCCTTACAGAGTGTATTTGCTGAAGATCATTGGCATCATCAAGATATATTTGATGCGAACAGTCCTTGGATCCCGGGAAAATATCCTCCATTTCGTTTTAATGATGGTGGAGGGAATAGCTACAACAAAAATTCTACTTTCTGGATTGTGAATGTAAAATACTTCCGTTGTCGTAATATAGAAATAGGCTATTCAATTCCACAGTCTATCCTGGATAAAGTAAATATTAAACAAGTCAGATTTTATGTAAATGCGAGCAATTTATTTTCAATTGATAATGTGCATCAATATGGGATTGATCCTGAAATTTCAGATGATAATGGCTTGACTTATCCTCAGAGCAAATATATCAATGTAGGTGTAAACCTTAGTTTTTAAAAACACTTAAATTATTTCAAATGAAGAAAATATTTTTTGTAACTATTGCAGCGTCGTTATTAATGACAGCCTGTAATGATAAAAAATTCCTGACGAATGAACCTACTTCCATATTGACTTCTGATCAGGTTTATTCAAGTCCGGAATTGGCCCTATCTGTTTTAGCTACTTTATATAATGGTTACGTAGATCAACAAACTATTACCAATTGGGCGGAATTTACAAATTTTGATGAAGCATTTCCATCGGAAGCTGGTAACTATTGGCGTGTACAGCAAATCAATTATCCATATAATTGGTGGAGTTTATGGAACTATGATTATATCAGAAACATCAATTTGTTTATTGAAAACTGTCAAGCTTCGACTAAGATTGACGATGCAGACAAAGCACAATTTGTAGCGGAAGCGAGATTTTTGCGTGCAGCTAATTATTTTGAGTTAGTAAAACGTATGGGAGGAGTACCAATCATCACTGAGCCGCTGACTTATGATTATAGTGGAGATCCGTCTTATCTGCAACACCCCAGAGCAAAGGAATCTGAAGTATACGATTTTGTTTTATCAGAATTGGATACAGCTAAAAATATTTTGCCCGACAATCCGTCTATCCAAGATAGAGCTACAAAAGGAGTTTGTTTAGCTATGGAGTCACGTGCAGCTTTATATGCTGCGTCAATTGCAAAATATGGAGCAAGTACGCCTACGGTTTCCCTATCAGGTGGTGAAGTTGGAATTCCTGCTTCAAGAGCCGCCGGATACTATCAGAAATCCCGAGATGCGGCACTCGAATTGATTAAAGATGGTAAATATAGTTTGTATATGAAACATCCAGATGACCTAGCCACTAATTTTGCAGCATTATTCTACGATAAGTCGAATAATCCGGAGGTAATTTTCGCTCAAAATTTTAAATTAAAAAGTGGTACAGTTGAAAGCTGGACATTAAATAACCAGCCACGGGCTACTGCAGAAGAAGCTCAAGGGGGACGGATAAACCCGTCATTAAACCTCGCCTTAAAATATGAGAAGCTGAATGGAACCTATGCCTCATTTAATACGGACAGTGATTACACAAATGAAGGTGATATTTTTGCTAACCGAGATGCGCGTTTAGCTGGTACATTTATATTGCCAGGCAGTCAGTTTAAAGGTCAAGATGTTGATATATGGGCAGGGTATATTTTACCAAATGATGGGAATAAAATAATTACTTCTGGCTCCTTTGGCGGCCAAGCACAATTACCGGGTAAATCTTTTAAAGAGCAGGTAGTGGGCTTTTCTGGTCCGATTGATGGATTAGAATTTAGTGCGCAAACAGGTTTTTATGTACGCAAGTTTATGGATCCTGCGACTGGTTCAGGACAAATAGGTACACAGAGTGAAGTTTGGTGGATCCGTTATCGTTACGCGGAAGTGTTGCTGAATATAGCAGAAGATGAATTTGACTTGGGTAATGATGATTCCGCTGCCTTGTTCTTAAACCAGGTGCGCGCTCGTGCGGGCATCACTACGCCTCTAACAGCTTCGGATATTACTTTCGATAGAATCGTACATGAACGCCGGGTCGAGCTTGCATTCGAAGGCCATGAATTATTTGACAACAAACGCTGGCGTATTGCAGATAAAGTCTGGAATGGTCAACAAATCTCAGCACAGGACTTAATCAATAATATCGGGAAGGCATCTGCTCCTAACACGATGATTTATGGAATGTGGCCATATAAAATTTATCAGCCGGGTAGTCCAAATGACGGTAAATGGATTTACAAAATTGTGAAGCCAATTAAAGTGACGGCTGCTCATAGTTTCCAATTGGGGAATTATTATTCTCAGATAGATCAGGGAATTATAAGTAACAACCCGAAAATCGTGAAAAATCCAAACCAATAAGCAATGTTTTGCGCAAACTATTTTAAAAAACATCGCTGAATATTAAAATTATAAAAAATGAAATACATAAAAGTTTATCAAAAATTCTTTATAATGATAGGGCTGATGAGTTGTTTTTATGCTTGTCAAAAAGACAACTATGCTCCTCCTAGCACTAAATTTACCGGAAGAGTGGTGTATCAGGGCACTCCTTTAGGATTGAAAAATAATAATGGTGGTACTGTCTACTTCGAACTATGGCAATCAGGATTTGGGAAAAGTGGTGCTATTAACGTGTTCTTTAATCAGGATGGTTCCTTTTCCGCCTTATTATTCAATGGTAATTACAAAATGGTGATACCAACTTCTCAAGGTCCATTTATGAGTATAGAAAATCCAGATACTCATTCCGATACGATTCCATTAGTATTGAATGGCGACAAGACGATGGATATAGAAGTGACGCCATATTATATGATTGACGATGCGAAGTTTAGCATCGGGTCGGACTCGGTAGTAAAGGCTACTTGTTCAGTTAAAAAAATTATTACAGACGCGAATGCTAAGGATATAGAATACGTGGCGTTATATGTAAATCGCACCAATTTTGTTGACGACAATAACAATGTTGTACGTAGTGCCATTAATGGGGGTGATATTACCGATATGTCCAATCTTTCTTTTACGGGAAAAATACCTACCGATATTGCGAATGCCAACATTGGGATAGCTGGGCAAAACTATTTTTATGCACGCATTGGGCTTAAAATAGTTGGTGTGGATGATATGATTTTTTCCGACGTCGTGAAAGTATCACTTTAATCTTCTATTATATGTTAACCGCAAATCGGTTTTTGTTGCGGTTAACATATAATTCTTAGGTAAATAAATAATCTCTTATTATAATGCTAACATTCTTTATTTTCTGACACAGAAAGCGTTTGCAGAAGATAAAAGAGGAGGAGGTATTGCCTTAAATTTAATATAATCTCTTGGGGGAAGTAGCTGCTTTACGTTGATAGGGTGACTCCTGTATAGAAAAAGAGGATGATAAATTTTGGTGATCGTCCTGACTTTGATAATTAAAAAAATGATGAATAAAAAAACAAGAATCTTTTTGAATAAAGGCAAGCTTACATTGATGGCTTTGTGTTTTTGCGCGGCCTCCACGGCCCAGAAGCAGCTAGCGCCGTCCTATCCTTTGATTACGCACAACACATATTTCAGTATTTGGTCCAATAGTGATATGCTCA
>NZ_JBNQGD010000381.1:0-8789 GCF_050436765.1 Arachidicoccus sp.
TTCTTCTGTGTTTATAACACCTTCACTTACAGGACTTTCACTCACCTCTTCTATCTTTTCGGCAGGCCTCTCATCATTATTCCTAGGTATCTCCCCCTGATTTGTTTCATCAGACACAGGTACATATCCGTCCTGCCCTTCAGAATATTCATGATTGAATGCATCAAAATCGTAATCAGGCATCAAATCTGTTTTTACATAGTCTACGGCTTCGCCCAATGCCTTCACAAATTTATTAAAATCTTCTTTGTATAAAAAGATCTTATGTCTATCGTAACCTTCATCATTAAAGCGCTTTCTACTTTCTGTAATAGTGAGATAATAATCACTTCCACGCGTTTCACGCACGTCAAAAAAATAAGTCCTTCGTTTTCCTGCTTTAAGTCTCTTACTATAAACACTTTCTTGTTTCCGTTCGTTTTGTTCGTAATCCAAAATGTAAAAAATTTAGTTCAACAAATATCTTTTCTTTCTAAAACCCTCACAAATATAATATTGTTTTTATTTAAGCAAAAGTATTTGAAGAGTTTTTTTGCACAAAAGCGGTTCTTTAGAGGCTATTAAGCATATCCACCACTTTTTCGCGTCGCAAAATAAGATAACCGAGCCTGTCATTGCTAATACCATCTTTCAATTGGTAGCTAAAAATCAAGCTATCTCCCACAGCTTCCGTCTCGAAATAACGAAATTGTAAATTTGAATATTTTTGAAGGCCCTCTCCTATCTCATATAAATGCGTGGACAAAACAAATAACGATGTAGTCACCTTTCGTAAGCCTTCAATCACGGCGGTGCTGCACTTCATAGCATCTTGAATGTTGGTACCTTTAAATAATTCATCAATTAAAATCAGCCATTTTTTACCTTTATTTATTTTGCTTACGGTGGTTTTTATGCGCTGTACTTCGTTGAAAAAATAGCTTTCACCTTTTAAAGTATTATCCGAAATATCAATATTACTCAAAATACCATCGAAACAACTCATGTGCATCTTATCAGCCGGTACACCCATTCCCAGAGAAGCAAGGTAAACGGAAAGTCCTATAGCTCTTATAAAAGTGCTTTTACCTGCCATGTTTGCGCCGGTGAGAAATAAGAAATTTTCTTTTTCAGATAAAGAGAAACTATAGCCTACAGGCTGCTCTAAGAGTGGGTGATATAAATTTTCCGCAATTAATAATGGAACAGTGTTTTTCGTTACTTCTGGGAAATGGAGCTCAAGCATTTTTGTTGCTTTTGCCATACTATACCAAGCATCTATTTTGTAAAATAGATTTTCTAGTATATGTATTGAATTTTTATGCTGATAAAAGAAATGACCCCATTCAATATTATTCCGGGTGGTAAATGTATACTCAGCACTTAAGTGTATAATTCTTTGAAATAACGGCTTCTCTAACTGTAAGCGAACTTCTATGAGTAAATCTGCCAGAGGTTTTATCAAATGCTCGTCAAATAACAGATCCAATAACTCTTGCATACCCTGCAAGAAGGTCACAATATGCTTTACAGAATATTTCACCGTGTTATAATCACCTCTATTCAATAATTTATAGAAAAAACTATTTACTGTTCCAGAGGGATGAGGTATAGAGCCAACGGGAGATTCATAGTATTTATCCAACACCATCATTGTTCCATTGGTAATGGTTTCTGGGAATTGAGCCAAATGTTGAATAAATTTCTTTATAACATTTTGTGTATTTTTAATCTGTAGTTCATTATCAAATGGCTGTTGAAACAGCCTGGTCAACACCTCCCTACCACCCGAAGTGCGGGCAAAGTCTAATCGATGTAATAAACTGTCATGATCGTGCCTGCTAAAGACACCCAAATCATATAGAGTGGCTTGGTCTATATCCATATTTATATTTGGCTTTGGAATTATCTGTCAAATTGTAAACGTTTCCCTTTAATAGATTCATCAAATACTCCATTTCCATAAACTAAATGTCCACTCACAAAAGTTTTTTCTATTGTGGCGGGAAAAATAAAACCTTCCATAGGTGACCAACCGCATTTATACAACAAGTTCTCTTGTTTTACCGTATACTTTTTGTTCATATCTACCAATACCAAATCGGCAAAATAGCCTTCACGAATAAAACCTCTTTCCTTTATTTGAAAACAGCGCGCAACAGCGTGTGACATTTTTTCTACGACTTTTTCTAAAGAGATTTTACCCTCCTTTACATAATGCAGCATCAGCTGCAATGTGTACTGAACCAAAGGTAATCCAGCATGAGACTGCTCATATGAGGCATCTTTAAGCGGAATAATAATCCCATCCGCATTCCTTTCAAAACCTTTTTCGGATAAAAGATGTGGTGCATGGTCTGTCGCTATTACATCTAAGCGGTCATCTAACAGTGCCTGCCAGATGGCGTCGCGATTAAAAGGCTCTTTAATGGCCGGATTACATTTTATCAAATTGCCATATTGGGCGTAATCTTTTGCCGTAAAATGCAAATGATGCACACATACTTCAGCCGTAATTCTTTTTTCTTCTAAAGGAAGCAGATTGGAGAACAATTGCAACTCTTTCTCTGTCGTAATATGCAGGATATGTAAACGACTTCCATGTTTTTTGGCAAACTGAATGGCTTTGAAAGAAGATTCAAAGCAATTTTCCGCATTGCGGATTAAGGGATGATCAGAGGGTTCTAATTTAGGCTTCTTAGCTTTTAATGCTTCATAGTTCGCACGAATAATACGCTCTTCTTCGCAATGTGTCGCAATCAGAATTTCACATCCGCCAAAAACGCGATCCAGCACCAATGGATCATTAACCAACAAGTTTCCCGTGGAAGAACCCATAAATATTTTTACACCGCAAATATCATTTTTGCGCTCGTTCACTTTTAATATTTCGTCTATATTATCATTTGAGGTACCCAGATAGAAAGAATAATTAGCTAGGGCATTTTTACCGGCAATAGCATATTTTTGCTCCAATAACTCATGTGTAAATGCAGGTGGCACGGTATTTGGCATCTCCATAAAACTGGTGACTCCGCCGGCGACAGCAGCTTTAGCTTCGGTGTATATATCAGCTTTGTGTGTAAGTCCTGGTTCTCGAAAATGCACTTGATCGTCTATCACACCTGGTAAAAGGCAGAGCCCATCCGCGTTTATTTCAACAACATTCAAATTGGTTTGTATGTTTTTATCTATCCTTTCAATTCGACCACCGCTGATTAACACATCACCAATAATTGATTTACCTTCGTTCACAATTTCCGCATTCTTAATTAAATAGTTCTTCATAATTATTTTTATAAAATTATCCATGCAACACAAAAACACAGCAATACTTGCCATTTTTCTTGCACTTTTTGCGCTTAAAGTTAAGGCGCAATCCGATAACATTGAACTTAGTGACAAACAAAATATCTTAATCAACCGATTAGATATAAAATTTCGGGGCGATTCTGTAATGCAGTTTACCACAGTAAAACCCTACAGCCGAGAGCGTATTACAGAACGAATTGAAAGATTAGATTCGCTTTATAGAATGGGTAATCTAGGTAACACCCTCAGCAAAGTGGACAATTATAATATTCGGAGTTTACTCATGAATAATTCAGATTGGACCACTCATTATATAGATTCTTTCCGGGTAAAAAGGCCTATTTTTAATACATTTTTCAAAACACCCGCTCATATCTATGAAGTAAATAACCCAGGCAATTATAGCCTCGTTGTTGACCCAGTATTTAATTTTGAAGAAGGGCATTCGAGTGATGGAACAAATCTTTACGTAAATACTCGCGGCGTCAGAATTCGCGGACAGGTTGATAACCGCTTGGGATATTATTTCTTCTTTACTGAAAATCAGGAACGAGATCCGCTATATGTCAGACAGTACACCGGCGCACATTATAGTTTGCCGGGCAGAGGGTATTATAAAAACTATGGAACCAATGCCTTTGACTATTTTGATATACATGGTGGCGTTACTTTTCATGCAGGGAAATATATGGATTTTCAAGTGGGTTACGACAGATTTTTTATTGGAGATGGTTATCGCAGTTTGTTCCTAAGTGATAATAGCGCGCCTTTTTATTTTGTAAAATTCGGCTTGCAGGCAGGAAGAGTAAAATACATGGCTGTTGGCGCACAAACTACCGCTCCTTTTACACCGAATGGTGATTCCACCAGACCACGTAATTATATGATGTTTCATTATGTTTCTTGGCAAGCAACTAATTGGCTAAAGATAGGCTTCTATGAAAATACAATGTACAATTCTCAAATAAATGGTGGATTGCAAGTAAGCTACCTCAACCCTGCAACATTCAACCGCGCGATGTCCCAAGCAACAGGTAATAGTGCTAAGTCAAGTATAGGATTGGATTTCAAAACGAATTTTGCCAAACATTTTCAAGCTTACGGACAATGGCTAATAAATGAATTCCATATTGATAAGATGTTTGAATTTGGTAAGGGCAACTGGGTAAACAAAGAAGGTTTTCAATTAGGAGGAAAATATGTTGATGCTTTCACAGTCAAAAATTTAGACTTGCAACTGGAAGGAAACATTGTCCGACCATTCACCTATATGGATAAATGGACACAAAACAACTTTACACACTATAACCAACCTTTAGCGGATCCATTAGGGGCAAATTTTAAGGAGCTAATTGCAATCGCCAATTACCAACCTTTACCCAAATTAACCATTTCAGCTAAGGCCATTTTCTACAAAAAAGGGCTAGATACCACTGCCGCCTTTGCGACAGCGATTGATCAACCAAACAATGGGGGTGATCTATTTAGAAACTACAACGATATGCGAATGAGCCAAGACGGTTATTTCCCCGGTGGAGGCAATTACAGAGTGGATGCTCTACTTGGCTCATTAACAGCCTCTTATGAAATAATTCAGAACTTATTTATCGATGGCAATGTTACTTACCGTCGATATGATATCCAAAAACAGCCCAAAGATCATGTAAAGATGTTTTCCATTGGACTGCGATGGAATATGCCACGACGAGAATTTAATTTTTAATTTTTTTTAAAAGCAGGTGTCAGTCGCCTGCTTTTTTCTTTTTATCTTGCAAGTAATGAAACAATATGAACATTTATTTTTCGACCTCGATCATACAATTTGGGATTTTGAAGCCAATGCAAAAGATGCACTTCACGAAGCTTTCACGCAAAATGAAATTCACAACTTCGAAATTGAAAGCTTTAACTCTTTTTACGATAGATATAGTTTTCATAACCACCGTTTATGGGATAGATATACCAAGGGTTTTATAAAACAAGAAGAGTTGAAATGGAAAAGAATGTGGCTCTCATTGCTCGACTTTAAGGTCGCAAATGAACCTTTAGCGAGGCAACTAAGTCATGATTTTTTAGAAAAACTGCCTTTCAGAAAGAAGGTTTTCCCCTATACTTTTGAAATATTACAATATTTAAAAAACAAAAATTATCAACTCCATTTAATTACCAATGGTTTTGAAATTACGCAACATCAAAAGTTGCAAAACGCGGGGCTTAGAGACTTTTTTCAAGAAGTAATTACCTCTGAAGGGAGTGGAAGTCTGAAACCTAATAAAGAAATTTTCGAGTTTGCTTTGGCAAAAACAAGAGCGCCTTTAAGTAAAAGCATCATGATTGGAGACAATTTAGAAGCTGATATTAAAGGCGCCCGGAACTTTGGAATGGATACAATTTTTGTTAACCATATAAACGCGGAAGCATCGATAATTCCTACATTTACCATCAGACACCTACAAGAATTGGAGCAGATCCTCTAGATAATTATTAACTAAATGGATGGGTTTTCCCCATAGAGCTGCCAAAGTTCATCCACCGTTTTACCGGTTTTATCTTTCCAAAACTCCTTCGTATAGGTTTTGTCTCTTGCTGCGCTATTTAACTCTTTCACCAAGTTCTTATCATAGTTCTTTTCTATCCAAATGAAAAATCTGGCTGTCACCCGGTAAGCATCTGTATAATTTTGGCGAGCATTGTACCTCGGCAAAGTCCAGTCTGCAACTTGATTATTGACACCATATTCATTTCGAACAAAATCAGCAATGCCTTCCGTAACCCAACCCGGCACTTCATTCCAAGTATATCCCTGTACAATATGCATTACTTCGTGCGTAACTACGTCGACATCTTGCGGATGTTTAATCATCCATTCCGGATTTACACGTACAACATGGCCGCTGGTAGCCGCCACACCTTTGTAATCGGGATCAATGATAATGAACACTTCTTTCGAAGTATTTTTATTATACTCCTTTGCCTCTTTAGGATAAACTTCAAAAAAAGTTTCAATCATGTGCTCTTCTGTCTGTGTTGGGAAAGAAGCATCTTTATTAACAAAAGTGAGTTTATACCCTTTCTTTGTAACAGTTTTTCTTGACAGGTCATTCTTAGAATACGTAGTATTCCATTTCTGCTGTGCTTTCCCCAAGCAAGCAAAAGCGACCAATATCAAAACCAATGACAACTTTTTAATTTTTCCAAGCATGTTATTTTTCTTTTCAGGATAGGATTGATTAAAGTAAATCCATTTATATACAATCCCATTTAGTTATAATGTATTTTTTACATTATAAAGATAAAAAGCCCAAACAAGCCAAGTTGTCAATAAAGGAGGAATAGATTGTTAATGGAGTATAAATTGCTTCCATCTGAATCAAAATGAAGCCCTTTTTAAAATTAAAACCCCTTCTTCCGGTTCAATTAAAATCATGTATACAATATTAATGCTCTAGCCATTTTTTAGGTACGCACTTCTTTACGCATGAAAAGATAGTACGACAGAGCGAAGCAAAATAAAGTAGCAGCCACTAAACCTGTAACCTGCGGCCATACAACCATCAAGCTTTCTCTTAATGATAATGGAGATGGAATAGCTCCTGCCATCTGTTGCATCGTAAGTGGGCCAAGGCTTCTTACAGATGGCATCAGTAAAGTAACAACTCCATCCGAATAAGTCTGCCCTGGTGAAAGCCCTCTCAGCAATATTATTATATGATTATAGGACATTACCTGAGTAGCTGATAAAAAAGCAGGATCAGGCATAAATGCTTTCACTATTAGATTTACCAGCATTGGATAAAAAACAGTAAAAAACATCCAAATACCAATGGCCGTTAACGCCGAAGCCGCAGCTTGTCGAAATTTAATAGACAATAATATGGAAAGACCAATCCAAAAAGCTACATAAATAGTACTAATGATGACAAAAAAGATGATTCTTAAAAATTCTTGTGCTTCAATCCTTACGCCTGTAATCAACAGACCACCTCCCATCATTAATAAAGCCAAAGATAAAAACAGGGCACCTATAACTACAAGTGAACTAGTGAATTTTGCCAGTAAGACATTATCCCTATAAATCGGTTGGGCCATCAGTCGGATAAGTGTACCGTTATTTTGCTCCGCATTCATGGCATCAAAACCCAGACATATGCCCAAAAGCGGCCCTAAGAAACTAATGAAAATATGAAAAGGTGGAAGTGTACCGTCTGTGGTCGTTAGCAATTTTAAATACATATATAAGTGCGTGTGATGTTCACGCGAATCACTAATCGCGTTCCCAATATTGCTCAAAGAACCATACATCGCCCCTAAAAAAGTAAGGACCATCAACACCAACAAAACGACAAATCGCCAGCTATGGACAATATCCGCAACCTCCTTACGCATAATCACTGAAAATGGCGAACTGGTAGATTTATTCGTTTCTCTATTTTTTGCTTCGCTTGATGAATGACCTTTGAAATAAACCGCTTGATTTTTCATTTTCTAAATTCTCCTTTAGATTTTTTTCAAAATACCGTTGATAAATTTCGTCTAAACCGTAGACCCGCTTGTGAACACCTGTAATATCGAGCCCTTGCTGTACGCAGGTGCGCACTATTTCCGGAGTTACATCTTCTTCACAAAAAACATTTAGGTCGTTTTCGTCCGACAAGACCACCTTTTTAAGATGAGGTATTTGGGATAATTTTTCATTTATAGAATTGAAATCATTTACCTTGTTTTTGAATGTTACATTGGTTACATATGGGTCACTTGAAAATAGGTTACGTGCCAAGGTTTCGATATTGCCTTCGGCCAGCAATCTACCGCCAACAAAGATTCCTACTCTATCACAGACTTGTTGTACCTGATAAAGATGGTGAGAAGATAATAAAACCGTAAGTCCTTGCTGTCGGCTCATCTGTTTTATCAAAGACAAAAACTCCTTTACTCCACTTGGATCAATGCCCAGCGTAGGCTCATCTAAAATAATGACTTCAGGCTGTTTGATCAACACATCAGCTAAGCCAAGGCGCTGTTTCATTCCTCTAGAAAAAGTAGAAGCCTTTTTATGCATATCTCGCGAAAGACCAACATCCTTCAACATTGATTCACAACGATCTTTCACCTCCCTTTCAGGAATTCCATTTAGCCTGCCGATATAAATCAGATTTTCAAGAGCCGTAAGACTGTTATAAAAGCCCACACTATCGGGCATGTAACCAACTTTCACTTTTACTGCCAATGGATTTTTACTGGCAATCTGACCACATATCTTCGCCTCCCCGGCAGAAGCTTCAGTTAGTCCCAGCAACATTAATATGGTGGTAGATTTTCCTGCACCATTGGGGCCAAGCAAGCCAAAAATTTCTCCTTTATTGATTGAAAGTGAAAGATTATCTACCGCCTTTAAAGAGCCATAGTTTTTTGACAAACCATGCAACTCAATGATTGGAGTTTCCATAAGCTTTTACCTCCTACCGTATTTGCGAATTAAATAATAAATAATACCAATA
>NZ_JBNQGD010000382.1:0-7925 GCF_050436765.1 Arachidicoccus sp.
CCTTCTAGAATTCGCTGTGAACCGCCAGATGAGATGGCACCTATATTTGAGTTATAAACGCTGTTTCCATTTCCATCAGTTGTTAAGCCGGCCACTAAAGGTCCCTTGTATTGTTTTACGTCATTATAGTAATAATAAGTGAGGTTTCCGTTTACAGAATAACTAAAATCTCCGACTTTATCGTGCCAACCTGCGGAAAATTCTAGTCCATTATCTAAAACCTGGGCAAAGTTTCCTTCAGGAGCGGAAGCAGTACCTACAGTTGGGTCAAGAGGTGCTGTAAACAAAATACCGTAGGTATATTTCCGATACCAGTCAAAGGTTAAATCTAAATTATGAAAAGCTGTTATATCTAAGCCCGCATCTACTTGATTGGTTGTTTCCCAGTGTAATTGCGGATTAGCGATGGAAGTTAGATTTAAACCGGAATAGGCTGTACCGTTGAAGGCGTAGGGTGTGGTGCCGTAATTCGCTTGCCACCTGTAGTTACCGATGTTTGCATTACCAGCTTTCCCCCAAGACGCGCGTATCTTAATGTTTTGGATGTTGTGTGCGCTTAGGTTTTTCAGAAACGGTTCTTGTGATATATTCCATCCAGCTGATAATGAAGGGAAATTACCATATCTATAATCAGGGCCGAATCTTGAAGAAGCATCTCTACGAATGTTCGCTTCAAACAAATATCTATCCTTATAATTATAAGTAATTCTGCCAATTATTGACCTTGTTGCCCAATCGCTTGCACTTCCGCTTGGATTAGAAGGGAAGGAAGATGCCGAACTTATGGCAGAAATGGAAGGGTCGATAAGACCATATCCGGTAACAGCCAAATTATAGTTTTGATCATAATATTGATTAAAGACCACTAATGCACCAATGTTATGTACACCGCCTATTGTTGTATTATAACGTAATGCGCTTTCTAATGTATAATTCCAGTTTTTAGAATAACCACTATAAGTAGAAAGGTTGGTCGTAGGGGTAGGTGCTGTAACTTGTGTCAATGTTATAAAATTATAGCGTGCTGTCGCAACGGGATCATTATGATAATTATATTCGTTTAAATCGGATTGGTAATTGAATTTTGGCTCAAAAGTTAATCCTTTTAGGATGTTGACTTTGGCGTACCAAGTGGTATTGATGTATGTTTCAGGTATCGTTCCCTTATTACTGGTTGTATAATATAAAAGGTCACTGGCTTGTCCGATGACGTCACCGTCTGCTGATGTAGAGCCATACATTCCTTTATATAGAGGATATATCATTGGTGAAGTCTGGACAAGGTAGTTGAATAAATTACTTTCATCAAATAACCCACTGTATCCTAATTTTGCGAATGTTTGTGTGCCAACGGTAATGTTTTTGCCTATTTTAGATTCCACATTAATTCTAAATTGATATTTCGAATAACCTGAGTTCGCTACAAGTCCTGGATTATTTAAATAGCCAAGAGAAAGAAGATAGTGCGTGTTTTTGTCACCGCCACTTACAGATATATTATGACTTTGAAGTAAATGATGTTGAAAAAGGACCTTTTCCCAATTGGTATTTGGATAGGCTACATAATTAGGAACGCCAAGGCTTGTAAGTCCATTAGGATTTTTTGAAGCATCTATAAAGGGTTGTATAACTGTAGCGGAATCAAACACAACGCTTTTCCCAATATTCGTATATGCTTCATTTAATGTTTGCATATATTGGGCACTATTGGTCACAAAGTCAGGGATACCAGTGGGATTGGTAGAAGAAACAAGTCCGGTGTAGGTAACAGTAGGTTCACCCGCTTTTCCTCCCTTTGTGGTAACAAGTATTACCCCTGCAGCACCCTGCGCACCATAGATGGCTACAGAAGCGGCATCTTTTAAAATGGAAATGCTTTCTACATCATTAGGATTTACATCATCTAAACTTCCAATTATACCATCTATAACAACCAAGGGAGAAGTGCTACTTAAGGAGCCAACACCCCGAATCTGAATACTTGCACCATCCTCGCCAGGTGTTCCCTTTGATTGATATATGTAAGCACCCGGAATTAAACCTGCTAGAGCCGAGGAGACATTTGTAACCGGTCTGTTTTCTAATTCTTTTGATGATACAGTTGCAACAGCGCCGGTGAGATCTATTTTCTTTTGCTTACCATATCCCACAATTACTAAATTATTTAATTCCGTAATTTCTACGATTAACTGCACATTGATTTCATCATTATCTTTAACGGTTACTTCTTTGGTTTTGTAGCCAATAAAACTAATTTGAATTACATCCCCTTTTTTAGCTTCCAAACGGTATGTTCCGTCTGCATTCGTAATAGCGCCCTTTTTGAATCCTGAAATAGTTACAGAAGCACCCGCAATGGGCTTGCCGGTAGTATCAGTAATTGTTCCGTGAATGATGTTTTGAACAGGCGGTGGTGGGGGCGGAGCATGATATGTTTTTGTGACTATTTTTGGCCTTATTGTAATCGTTTTCTCAATAATTTCATAAGAGAAAGGCTGATCCTTAAAACTCTTGTCCAACACGTCTTTAATGGAAGCATTCTGTACATCGATCTGGTTTATCTTTTTAGCATTGGACAGCAGTTCGTCTTTATAAAAGAACTGATAGCCTGTTTGTTTTTTTATTTCACGAAACAATTTTTGTAAAGAGATATCATGCTGAGAAAGAGTAACGGTTTGTGCAATTCCCTTGGCGCTTAATTGCAAGCAGGTAATAAAATAGATAAATACAGTTAATTTCATAACCAACCAGATTTTTTTTGATGGCCAGATTTCGCACACGGCAGGATTAAAAAACTTTGTCATACTTTTGTACAAGTTTTGGGTTAAATAATTTAAGTGTCAATGCTGATGCATAATATATTCCCAATCCAGCCGGGACGCTTCTATCGTACCCGGCATTTTTATGGAAATAATTACATTTTAGAATAATCGCTGATTAATAATGGATTTCCCTCCTTTTTTTTGATGGTTATTTATAATACAATTAATTTATCTTTCGTGATTTGAAATTTGATCCCACCGGCTTCCAAAATTTTCAGAACCTGAGACAAATTATTATCCCGGCTAATCATTCCCGAATAATGCCCGGAAGGTATTGCTGATTGATATTCTATATCTACATCGTACCATTTTGAGAGTTCCCTTAATATTGATGGAATGGTGGCGCTATTAAAAATGAATTCGTCATTTTTCCAAGCCATTACTTCATCTAGATTTGGATGGCTATTCAGACTAGTAGTATTGTCTGCAATCAGAGCTTGCTGCCCCGGTGTAATAATGAGTGAATGATTGACCTGTACCAATCCTTTTAATAAGGTAACTTTTGCTACAGCTTCGTCCTTATAGGCATTTACGTTAAAATGCGTACCAAGTACTTGTATTTCGTTTTTGCCTGTAGATACAATAAATGGTTTTGAGGCATTATGAGCTACTTCAAAGTAGGCTTCTCCGGTAATTTTTACATTTCGGGTCTTATCTACAAAGGCGGTTGGAAATGTTATACTGGACGCCACATTTAGCCATACCTTACTTCCATCGGCTAATTGCAGTTCTATCGGTTTGCTTCCTCTTGGAACCGCAAGCGTATTATAGGTTACCTTTAAAGAATTTCCAGCAAAGGCAATTTTATCACCTTTTAATTTTATTATTTTTGTCTGTCCCTGTATCGCTAAAGTCCCATTCGCAGTGTTGCCCAATGCAATTACTTTCCCATTTCCGAGTGTAAGAATTGCTTTGTTATGTACGGGAGCCGCTTTGTCGAGAAGGCTATGAACGACAAATGTATTGGGTTGTTTTTTGGATTGTTTAAAAAATAAAAAAAAACTGCTTATCCCTAAAAATACCAATATCACTGCCGCGATCGCCAGTTGTTCTGCTATGGATATTTTCTTTTTTAAGGAAACTTTTTTTAATGAATTGTAAATAATCTTATTCTTTTCAGCTTGGGTAAAAAAAGGCTCAATTTTTAATTTGTTATAAATATTCCTCATGGCATGAGAAAGCTCTTTACGTTTGTCTGCCTCATTTAATAACTCCATCAACTCATGGATATCCACTTCATTGATTTCCCCGGAACACCATTGCTGGAATAAAATATCTAATCTGTTGTTAGGCATAAGAAATTTAAAAGACAGTAAAAAGTAAACAACCTGTTAATAGGACACGGAAATTAAAAAAAAGGGGGTACTGAAAATTAACTTATTTTAACTTTTTTAGAAAAAGAAGTAGAAAGAGGCTTAATTCAAGGTTAGATTCAATGTATTTTGTTATTGAGTGTACGGCAATTTGTATATATTTCTTTACCGTCTGTGGGGACAGATTCATTTCTTGGCCTATTTCTTTATATTTCAGACCATTTTTGCGACTTAGCAAATAAGCTCTTTTCTGTTGTGGAGGCAATAGGGTAATGGCTTGATCTATCAGTCCTAATTGCTGCTCTTTCCAATCGTCTGTATGCTCCGTATTGGCGAAAGCAATATCTTCTTGCCATTCTTGACGCTTAATTCTATCCCGGATGGTTTTTCTAAGAGCATTTAGCGATTGATTTTTAGAGACCACATATAACCATACTCTAAAATTTTTTACCTGAGACAGACTTTCCCTGGTCATCCATATTTTCAAAAACACGTCCTGGACGATTTCTTCAGCTTGTTCCCGGGAATGAGTAAGACCAAAAATATAATTACCCAATAAATCACTATATTGATTCACCAGGCAGGAAAAAGCGTTCTCATCTCCCTTCGATATACGCTGCAAAAGATCCAATTCATTATGAGATAAGGATTCGGGCATGGAGCAAAAGTAAGTAAGTCAAATGTACATGAAGATTTTTAATCTTAATCCAAATTTTGCAAGTTGTCACGATCTGTCGGCCAAACTATATAATATATATTCGTTGTTTTGGCTATACCACGCATCTTACCACTTTACGCCTCTTCTTAATATGGCATACTTTTGGTTATTACCCCTTTTCGAAATATAAAAGTCAAAACACCAAAAAGGAGTTTACAATAAATTATTATTACATAACTGCAGAAAGTAATTTGATTTTCAAGGAAAACGAATTACTTTTGCCCAAATTTAAAAGATGGTTAAGAAGAGATTCCTGATTGCTTTTTCGTCGATTTTGGTGGGTACATTGCTATTGACATCCTGCGCAACCAAAAGAAATTTGGTTTATTTTAGTAATTTACCCGACAGTACGATATATCAGCAAGCGATTGAAAATCAGGTACAACCTAAAATTCAAACCGGCGATGCCCTCGCCATCAAGGTAACTACTTTAAATCCTCAGTCTAATATATTATATAACAGTGGTTCTGTACCGTTGACAAATATAGGAACAAGTAGTGCGCAGTCTTCTGCGTTACCTACCTCCGGAGCAGTTGGTAGTGCCACTTTAGCGGAAGGCTATATGGTGGACAACGAAGGCAATATCAATTTTCCTTTATTAGGAAAGGTTGCCCTTAGTGGTCTCACCATTGATGAAGCGCAACAAAAAATGACCGATTTGATCTCCAAGACCGATAAAGGCGTTATTGTTAATATTGATATCCAGAATTATAAAGTCACCGTTATCGGTGAAGTTGCCCATCCGGGTACATTTCCGGTTACCAACGATAAAATCAATGTGCTGGAAGCGCTGGGTATGGCAGGCGATATGACGCCCTATGCCGTGCGGGAAAATGTATTGGTTGTAAGGGAAAAGAATGGCAAGCGTACGATGGAGCGTCTTGACCTAACAGATAAGAATGTCTTCAAATCTCCCTTCTTCTACCTCCAGCAAAACGACATCGTCTATGTACAACCGGAGAATAAATTGAAAGCAGCACAGGCGGATACACGCTACATAAGGTTAATTCCTATAATTACAGCATCTATTTCAGCACTAGCAATTGTTCTATCTAGAGTACTCTAAAAATAAGAGAATTTAGTAAGGATGGGTAACACTAAGATGCGTCATTCTTAATTCATAAATCATCATTCATAGTTCATACTTCAAATATATATGAGTAAAAACATACAGGATCAGGAGTCAGCTAGTGAAAGCATTAATTTAAAAGCAGAACTTTCTAAATATACCCAGAAATGGTATTGGTTTGTATTAGGGGTTCTTATATGTATGATCAGCGCTTTTATTTATTTGCGTTATGCCACCCCTCAATATAGTATCAGCACTGAGCTATTGATACGTGATGATAAGAAAGGGCCAGATGTAAGTAGTATGATGGGTGGTGGTGCTGTAAGTAGTACTGGATCTAGCATGTTTTCTGATCTCGGCTTATTTAATTCACAGCAGAATATCGACAACGAGATAGAGGTGCTCAAAAGTCAAAGCCTTCTGCAACGTACCTTCGCCAAAATGCCCCAACTGCAAACGTCTATCTTTGTTAATGGAACGTTCAAGTCTGCGGAAGTTTATGGTGACAAAGCACCCATTGCGGTTCATATCTTACAACTAGACTCTACCGCCTATAAATTAAAAGATCTTGTTAAACTCAAAATAAAGAGTTCTAACTCCTTCGAATTGACTGATGCCGCTGGGTCGACTATATATTCCTTTGGTCAGAGAGTCAATCGGACCTATGGTTCTTTTATGGTCAATGCATTATCAACTTTGGAAATAGGTCAAACCATCGACCTACAATTCCATGATCTGCGCATCTATGCCGATGAATATAATAAAAAAATAACTATAGCTGCAGTCAATCAAAATGCCTCCGCTTTAACGATTTCTATGAATGATGCTGTGCCTCAAAAGGGGATTGACATCATCAAGGAATTGGTGGCGGTATATAATCAGGAAGGAATCGAAGACAAAAACCAGATATCCACCAATACGATTAATTTCATTAACGCTCGCTTGGTTACGTTGGTACAAGAGTTAAGTGGCGTGGAAAAGAAGGTTGCTGACTTTAAACAACAGAACAAGATTACCGATATTACCGGGGATGTACAGGCTTTTTATAAGCAAGCAGCCGATTTATATACACAGAAAGAGCAAGCTAGCGTGCAGGCCAATGTCTTAAAATCGATTCAGGACTATGTCAATACGCCCGGCAACAAATACAGCTTAGTACCTAGCTCTCTGGGAATCCAAGATCCTACTTTAAATGGCTTGGTGGACAAGTTTAACGAGTTACAATTAAAACGCAAAGAGCAGCTAACTACCGTTCAACCCTCAAATATCTTGGTCAAGAATCTGGATGCGTCTATTGCCGACGTAAGAAGAAGTATTAGCGAAAATTTGAGTAATATACAGCAAGGTATGGCTGTAACCCAAAAAGATCTCAATGGTAATTACCAACAATTTCAAACGCTGTTACATTCAACTCCTGAAGTCCAGCGCCAGTTATTGGAAATACAGCGCCAGCAGGTAATTAAAGAAGGGTTGTATTCTTTTTTGTTGCAGCAGAAAGAAGCTTCGCAGCTTTCTCTGGCCGCCACTGTAGCCAACTCTCGTACCATCAACGATCCGGCAGCTACCGACTCTCCTGTAAGTCCTAAGAGAATGCTGGTGTATCTCGCGGCATTCTTACTCGGTTTAATCATTCCTTTTGCGGCTCTTTATGGAAGTGACCTGTTAGATGATAAAGTACGTTTACAAAAAGATATTACCGACAAAACAGATGTACCTATTTTAGGAGAGATTGCACACGCGATAACTGATCATACCTTAATAGTTAAAGACAAAGTTCGTACCCCGGTAGCGGAAATGTTCCGCTTGATGCGCAGCAATCTCCAATTTGCTGCACTTGACAAGGATATTCAAGTTATTCTCTCTACCTCTAGTATGTCTGGTGAAGGTAAAACCTTCTTTTGTACCAACCTAGGGGCAAGTATGGCGCTAACAGGAAAAAAAGTGGTTGTGCTGGAATTTGACATCCGCAAGCCTAAATTACTCAAAGGCTTGGGTATGAATGC
>NZ_JBNQGD010000383.1:0-854 GCF_050436765.1 Arachidicoccus sp.
AATAGAGAAGATCTTGTTGCCTATTTTATGCGTAGCGATGTGGCTCGTGTGGGAAATATTACCTGTTCCAACGAATTGCTTAACAAAATATATGCAGCAACCAATGCCTCTTATTTGTCTAACCTTTTTGGTTATCCAACGGATTGCCCGCAACGCGAGAAGAATGGATGGACGGGAGATGCACACATCGCGAGCGAGACAGGCTTGTATAATTTTGATGCGATTACCATTTATGAAAATTGGTTGAGAGATATGCGCGATGAGCAGCAACCAAATGGTGTTTTGCCTTCTATTGTTCCTTCAGATGGCTGGGGATATGAATGGGGCAACGGTCCCGATTGGACCAGTGCGATTGCCATTATCCCTTGGAATGTCTATTTGTTTTACGGTGACACTAAAATACTCAGCGATAATTATGAAAATATCAAACGCTATGTAAACCATATTACCTATTTATATCCTGATGGATTGACTACATGGGGATTAGGTGATTGGGCTCCCCTAAAATCAAAAACACCTGTTGAATTGACCTCTTCTGTTTATTATTTTGTAGATGCGACTATACTAGCAAAAGCTGCGAAAATATTGCACAAGCCAGATGATATTACAAAGTATGAAGTGCTGGCCTCGAAAATAAAAAATGCAATCAATACCAAATACCTGAACAAAGAAAGAGCTATCTATGCAGAAGGTAACCAGACTGAATTGAGCGTTCCTTTATTCTGGGGAATTGTGCCGGATAGTTTAAAGAAAAAAGTTGCAAAAAACCTCGCCGATGCAGTCATTGCAAATGATAATCATTTGGATGTGGGAATTCTTGGTGGATGTTCAGTTCCTTAATTCCTTCCATGTGT
>NZ_JBNQGD010000383.1:864-8959 GCF_050436765.1 Arachidicoccus sp.
GCGCTTTGAGTGAAAATGGGCAAGCCGAAATTGCTTATCGTTTGGCGACTCAGAACACATTCCCTTCTTGGGGTTGGTGGATTGTAAACGGTGCTACTACTTTGTATGAAAACTGGGATATTACAAAAAAAAGAGACTTATCACTCAACCATATCATGTTTGGGCAAATAGGCGCTTGGCTATTCAAGGTTATAGGGGGTATAAAAGTTGATGAGCAGCATCCCGGTTTTAAAAATATATTACTCGAACCCCATTTTATCGATAGCCTATCTTATTTTTCTTCAGAGCACACGAGTCCTTATGGCAAAATAATTTCGTCTTGGCAAAGGAAGGGGGGTGCTATTTATTATGACGTGACTGTTCCTGCTAATTCTACAGCTACTATCAATTTTTCAGTCAAGAAGGGACAATCACTTTTTTTGAATAAGATAGCTATAAAAAATGAACAAGGTTATCCTATTGCATCTGGTAAATATAGTTTTAAAATAAAATAAAATATTCTTCTGTTATTATGAACTGTATTGGCATACTCAAATAATATTACACCAATCATTGACTCGAGCTTCGCACTTAAATTAGGTCTTTTTTAAATTTGATTTTCTATGGATATTAAATCCAAATCGGTCATTAAAGACTATTCTAAGTCCATATAGTTCGCAGTTGATGCGCATTAATATAGATATGATACCTACCTGGTACTTCAGGCAAGATAAGTATCTCATAAAGAAAATGAATTACAGATTGCCCATGCAGTTAGAAAATTAATATAGTTTTCTTTGTTAACTGTAGAAAATTTATGATCCGGGGCAGGCTTCTGCAAAAGACGAGGGGATCCTAGTTTTTCTTTTTAGAGTAATTAAAACTTTCCAATAAAAAAGTTTACCTCATGTTTACCCAAAATATAAAAATGAGTTATAAAATAATTTATAACTCATTGATTATTAGTGTGGAGAATACCGGATTCGAACCGGTGGCCTCTTGCCTGCCAGGCAAGCGCTCTAGCCAACTGAGCTAATCCCCCTTAAAGCACCGCAAAAGTAAGGGTTAGATTTTTAGTAACAAAAAAAACTACCTTTGTAAAAGAAAAAATATACACATGGGCATTCTCAAACAATTTGCATCGTACCTATATATTAAAAAAGATAAAAAAGAACCTGGTGAGAAGAAAGATATCTATCTTAAACTGATGCATGGTATGAACCGTATTTCCATTTTAGTTTTCTTGATTGCTATGCTTATCGTGTTAGTGCGTTGGTTAATTAAGGCGATCTAGTCTTTTATCCTCTGCTGGCGAAAGGTAAAGTACCGTTGTGAAAAATAGGTAAAGGTTACAACTAAGGTTGCCTCTAGAATATAAGAGGGTGTAGGATACCAATGAAACACATGTACGAAAAGCGACAGGAGTATATAGTTAAAGAAGAAATTACAACAAACAATAAGTAAATAACGGGCAAGTTGTATACGCCTTTTGAGGTTGGAGCCGGGGAACACTACGAAAAGATTTAGATAAAATCCTATAGGAAAGGTAAAACAGAAAGCAGAGATATACGAGGCAATCGTTGGTGTTAACACAAGACCAAAAGGCAAATATACCAGTTGTTTCTGGTAGATTAAATGAAAAAAGGCAGCAAATAAAACGAAGTTAAGTAACAAATTTCCTCCTCCACAAACCGCATACCTAAAGGTTTGTAGTGGAAAAATCCTGCGGAATAACGGGTAGAAAAAATCTATTACCGATAAGATAGTCTTTTTTATTTTGTAATGTAACTTCAACATTTTTAGAAGAACGAATGTAATTAGATTTCCTAATAAAAAACTTAATCTAAACGGGTATTTGTTATTCGTCTTCAAACAGATTATTTTTGCCGGCAAACAAAATTAGTAAATGAATATTATTGAACGAATAAAAGAAGTTGCCGCGCAAGCAGTCAATCAATTGTATGGGTTGCAGTTGGAGGGGAAAGATATTGCCATTAATGCGACTAAACCAGAGTTTGAGGGTGACTATACTGTTGTTTTGTTTTCTCTCTTAAGACAAATCAAAAAGTCTCCTGAATTGCTTGGTGAGGAGATAGGCAATTTTTTAATAAAAGAAAACCCCAAATTATTTAGTGGTTTCAATGTTATCAAGGGGTTCCTTAATTTGTCAGTTGCGGATATTTTTTGGGTTGGTTTTTTAAATCAAAATACCTCCACCGAAAACTTTGGGCAAGGTGCGCCTACAGATCAAAATATAATGGTCGAATATTCTTCGCCTAATACTAACAAACCCCTGCATCTTGGACATTTGCGCAACAATTTTTTGGGATGGAGCATCTCCGAGATTTTGAAAGCGAATGGAAATAAAGTCATCAACACTTGCGTGGTTAACGACCGAGGCGTGCATATTTGCAAGAGCATGATTGCATGGCAATTATTTGCCAATGGGGCGACACCACAGTCGGAAAATGTCAAAGGAGATCACTTTGTTGGAGATTATTACGTGCTTTTTAATAATGAATATAAAAAGCAAATAAATCAATTGGTCGCAGGCGGAATGGAACAGAATCTGGCCGAAAAAGAAGCGTCAATTATGAAAGCAGCACAACAAATGTTGCAGGATTGGGAAGCGGGGAAGCCAGAAGTAATGGAGTTGTGGAAAAGAATGAATAGTTGGGTATATGAAGGTTTTGAGGAAACCTATAAACAAATAGGTACAAGCTTCGATAAAGTCTATTATGAAAGCAGTACTTATTTATTAGGCAAAGATTTGGTTGAAAAAGGATTGGCTCAAAATGTTTTTTTTCAAAAGGAAGATGGCAGCGTTTGGATAGATCTAACAGCGGATGGTTTAGATGAAAAATTAGTTCGTCGCAAAGACGGTACATCGGTGTATATAACGCAGGATATTGGTTTGGCGGAACAAAAACAGAAAGAATTTGCCATCGACCAAAGTATTTATGTGGTGGGTGATGAGCAAAATTATCATTTTAAAGTATTGAGGCTTATCTGTCAAAAATTAGGGCTACCTTCTGCTGATGGTATTTTTCATTTAAGTTATGGCATGGTAGAATTACCTACCGGTAAAATGAAAAGCCGTGAAGGTACGGTGGTAGATGCGGATGATTTGGTGCAGGAGATGATTGATATAGCTCGTCGAAAAACCGAAGAACTAGGTAAGGTAAAAGATTTTAAAGAGGAGGAATTAGAAGAATTGTATCATACTATTGGGTTGGGTGCTTTGAAATTTTTCTTATTGCGTGTAGATCCAAAAAAGAAAATGGTTTTTAATCCAGAAGAGAGTATAGATTTCCATGGATTTACCGGACCCTTTATTCAATATACACATGCGCGTATTAAAAGTATATTGCGTAAAGTAGCACCTGAATTCAAATTGGCGCAAAGGCTTGATGTAACAAAACTGATGAAGCAAGAAAAATCAGTAATTGTTCAGCTGGAACAATTTCCGACTTTTGTTCAGGAGGCAGCGATGGCGCATGATCCTTCTAAAATTGCCATTTATATTTTCAATCTGGCGAAAACATTTAATACTTTCTACAGTGATCTTTCTATCGCCAATGCAGAAACTGAGGAAAAGAAAATGTTGCGTGTACAGTTGGCAAACCTCACAGGAAAGGTAATTAAAAGAGGTATGGGTCTTCTCGGTATTGACGTACCGGAAAGGATGTAATCACTTAGGTTGTTTGATAAACAGGAATGACTTTATGCATTTATTTTAAAATAAGACAATTATGAAAAGCGGATTTGATAAAATTATTTGTTGCTTTTTTTTTGTGACCATGAGTTTTGCGGCTTGTAAAAATGGAAGTAGTTCCAATGCCACAGAAAAGGAGGCGAAGTCTCTTTCTCCTCTAGATTCGATGATGCAAATAGTGATGGACGGCCATGATAAAAGCATGGGTAAAATGGGGCACTTACTCGTTAATCAAAAAGAGATAAATCATAAGATTGACAGTTTGAAAAAAACATTGACTCCCGGTAATAAGGCGGAAATTACCTTGTTGCAATCTACTAATATGCGCATCGACTCTGTAACTGGCAGTATGAATAAATGGATGGAGTCTTTTGATATGGAAATGGATAAAATGGATTCAGTTGCAAAGATGAACTACTTGCAAAAAAATAGGATGCTTATAGATTCTATTACGACGAAAATGCAACAAGCCAGTAATTTTTCTGATTCTATCTTGGCTCAGAAATCTGGTAAAATAATTGGCAAATAAGATAATGTAATTGATGGTAGATCCTCATTCGCGTGAAAATGAATAGGGAAGAAATTGCCCCATTCATACTTTTTTCAATAACGGGACTTTTTGTCTTCGAGGCAGTAATGAACAGTCTTCAAAACCCTCTTTAATTTGTACGTTCCGCTGAAATAATTTCTAATTGAATGTGTTCCTCTTCCCTGGAAATGGGGAATGCGGCCTCATTTAATAAACTGTTGGATAATGCATCAAATAAAGCCAGGTAGTTGCCCGTTAAAGATGGTGTATATTCGATAATTCGTTCTTTTTGTTCATTAAAATACACCAATTTGCCTTTCGAGTTATTTTCTTCCATTCCGTAGCCCCTGTCACTTGGTTTAATCCCTGCGAGCAATTGACTTTCTTGTGTGTCTGTTCTGTATTTTGTATAGGAGCCATTGCTGCCGTTTAAAATGAATGCTGGCTGCGCATCTGCAACCATCATGTTGGAATGCACAAATATGTTTAAGCTGTTTGGATAACTTAGGTGAATACTGAAATAATCATCTACTTTGGTTCCAATGCGATTTTTACCAAGTGTTTTTTCCCAACTTAAAGGCTTTCCCCAAAGGCTGATTACCTGATCCAAAAGATGCGGACCTAAATCGTATAACAATCCACTTGCGGCTATGGGTTCTTCTTTAAATCGTTTAGGACTCAGCGCATCCTTATACCTGTCGAATCTAAAATGGACTTCATTGACTCTGCCCAATTTACCTGCTTCAATTACCGCTTTTACAGATAAGAAATCGCTATCCCAACGCCTGTTTTGATAAAAAAATATTTTTTTGCCTATTTCATCTGCAAATGTAAATAACCTTTGAAGCTCAGTGTTATTAGCGCATATAGGCTTTTCAATAAGTATATGCTTTCCTGCCTTCAAAGCCGCCATCGCATGTTCAAAATGCAAATAGTTAGGTGTGTTTACAATAATTAAATCTATGGTATTGTCAGCCAATAATTCTTCTATGCTATCAAAGCTATGAATGTAGGGATAATCGAGAACTGCTAGTTTATTTGTTCTTTCCACGACAGCGTATAATTCAAAGTTTGAGTGAACATGTATAAATGGCGCATGAAAGATTTTCCCTGACATGCCATAAGCCATCATTGCTGTTCTTATTGGTTTAGTTTGATTCATAAAGTATTTGATATTGAGAGTTCCTAAGGTAAAGTGAATGTATTATAAAATGATAAATAATCGTCTGTTTTAGGAATAGTTTAAAACAATTAATTGAATTTAGAACCAAATTTCACATCATTATTTATAATATAATAAGTTATCTTTGCACCACTTTACAACAGATATTCATTATTTTTTATACTTAAAATCTTTTGATAGATCATGGCAGATATCTTTGAACGGCTAGTGACGAATTATGGTCCTATTGGACAATACAGAGACAGAGCATATGGTTATTATGCTTTTCCGAGATTGGAAGGCGAACTTGGTAGTCGCATGAAATTTCGTGGGAAAGAAGTAATTGTATGGAGTTTGAATAATTATTTGGGACTGGCAAATCATCCCGATATAAGAAAAGTAGATGCGGAAGCTGCTGCACAATACGGCTTGGCTTATCCAATGGGTGCACGGATGATGAGTGGAAATACGACCTTGCATGAACAGTTGGAGGAAGAACTTGCTGCTTTTGAAAAGAAAGAGGATGCCATTTTATTGAATTATGGTTATCAGGGGATTATGAGTACTATCGACGCTGTTTGTGGCCGTCACGATGTAATTGTTTATGATGCGGAATGTCATGCTTGTATAATGGATGGTATGCGAATGCAATTGGGCCATAAGTTTGTTTTCAAGCATAACGATATGGCTGATTTTGAAAAACAAATGGAACGTGCGACTGCCTTGATCGAAAAACAGGAGCAAGGAGGTATCTTAGTTATTTCTGAAGGTGTGTTTGGCATGGCGGGCGACCAAGGAAAACTTAAGGAAATAATCGATCTGAAGAAGAAATTTGAATTTAGGTTTTTGGTGGACGATGCACATGGCTTTGGTACATTAGGTAAAACAGGTGCTGGTGCAGGAGAAGAACAGGGCTGCCAAGACGGAATTGATTTATACTTCTCGACTTTCGCCAAATCAATGGCTTCTATTGGTGGATTTTTAGCTGGAGACAAAATCATTATCGATTATATTCGTTATAATATTCGCTCGCAAATTTTTGCAAAAAGCCTTCCAATGCCTGTAGTAATAGGTAATTTGAAGAGATTGGAAATGTTGCAAACGATGCCTGAATTAAAAGAAAAGCTTTGGTCAAATGCACTAAGATTGCAAAAGGGATTGAAAGAAAGAGGCTTTGATATTGGCGATACTAATACACCGGTAACACCGGTTTATATGAAGGGCGGAGTAGAGGAAGCTACAGCAATGGTGATGGATTTGCGTGAAAATTACAATATTTTCGCTTCTATAGTTGTCTATCCAGTAATACCAAAAGGGCATATTATTTATCGTTTGATACCTTCTGCAGCCCATACCTTTGAAGATATCGATGCTACTTTGGAAGCATTTAGTTCAACAAAAGTTAAATTGGATGCAGGAGAATATAAAGTAGAAGACATTCCGGACATGAAACAAGGTGCGGGTCGCTTTGAATATTTGAATCCGGCAGATTAATTATTTTTGAACAACCTGATCCCGGTGTTAAATGTCAAGCGGCGTTTAAGCCGGGATTTATTATTTTATTCCTCGAATTACCTATTTTAATGAGTACCGTAAAAAAATATCTTTCTTTAGTCAAATTTGCCCATACTATTTTCGCGTTGCCTTTTGCGATGATAGGTTTTGCATTGGGGGTGAAGGCCGTTTATCAACAACATATGACGGTTGGAGAAATTGCTCTGAAGTTATTACTTGTTCTAATTTGTATGGTTTCAGCACGCAGTGCCGCGATGGCTTTCAATCGTTATCTAGATAGGCATTTTGATGCTAAAAATCCGCGTACGGCTATTCGTGAAATACCAAAAGGTATTATTTCCCCGGGTAGTGCGCTGCGTTTTACTATTATTAATTGTGTGGTTTTTGTCGTCGTTACTTTTTTTATCAATTCACTTTGTTTTATTTTGGCGCCTATTGCTTTGTTTGTAATATTATTTTACAGCTATACAAAGCGTTTTACGGCATTATGTCATCTGGTTTTGGGGCTTGGATTATCATTGGCGCCTATTGGTGCTTACTTAGCAGTAACAGGTGTTTTTAGTTTGTTGCCAATATTATTCTCAATAGCTGTAATTACCTGGGTTAGTGGCTTTGATATTATTTATGCAATGCAGGATGTAGACTTTGATAATTCGGAAAATCTTCATTCTATTCCTACATTTCTCGGCAAGACAAATGCATTACATACTTCGGTATTTTTACATCTTGTAAGTGCAGCAGCCGTTGTTTCTGCTGGTGTGTATGGGGATTTCGGTATTTTGTACTGGATAGGTATCGCGGTGTTTGTCGGTATGCTTATTTATCAGCATTTATTGGTTAAGCCTAACGATTTAACTAAGGTTAATATTGCTTTTATGACAGCCAATGGCATCGCCAGCATTGTATTTGGTATTTTGGTCATTGCGGATGTAATTATCTTTTAATTTTTATCTAAAAATAAATGGCGCGTATTATTTGTATAGATTATGGTGGTAAACGCACGGGTATTGCAGTTACAGACCCCTTGCAGATAATCGCCAGTGCCTTAACTACGATTGATACTAAAAAATTTATTCCATTTTTGAAAGATTATTTCTCCAAAGAAGAGGTAGAATTGATATTGATAGGGGAACCGAAAAACTGGGACGAGAGCGATACACACGCTACACCATTGGTAAAGAACGCTATTTTGCTA
>NZ_JBNQGD010000384.1:0-3068 GCF_050436765.1 Arachidicoccus sp.
ACCGATAAGGTTGTAAAAAAATGCCCAAAACAAATTTTGTCGAATGGTAGCAACCGTCTGTTTGGATAACTTTATGGCCTCTGCTATCTTAGTCAAGTCGGAAGAGATGATGGTCATTTTGGCTACGTCCATTGCAATATCACTCCCCTTCCCCATGGCAATACTTATATCTGCCGTTGCAAGTGCCGTACTGTCATTGATACCATCGCCAACCATTGCGACCACTTTCCCTTTACTTTGTAACCCTTTTACAAAATCGGCTTTTTGTTGTGGCAAAACATCTGCTTGATAATGCGCTATACCTGTTCGCGTTGCAATGGTTTTGGCAGTAGCCTCATTATCACCCGTGAGCATATAAAGCTCGATGCCCATTTCCTGTAACTGTTGGATAGCTACAACGGATGTTTCCTTTATATTATCTGAAATGGCCACCACGGCTAAAGCTTCTTTACTGTTAGTAAACCATATCACTGTTCTTGATTGTTCGCCCCATTGATCAGCTTGCAGTTGCAATTCCTTTGCAAGGAGAATATTGTTTTCGGTCATAAGTTTTTTACTCCCTACAAAATAGGTTTCATTGCAGTAGATGGCTCTTGCACCTTTACCCGTGATGCTTTCAAAAGAAGCTAACAAAATAGTCGGCACATCTTTTAAATATTTTACAACCGCCTCTGCTAATGGATGCTCAGATTGTCTTTCTATACTTAACAAAATCCGGTTTGCTGTCATATCATCATTCAGCCATTTAACACTTGTAACCCTCGGTTTCCCTTCCGTAATCGTCCCAGTCTTGTCAAGTACAATAGTCTTTACTTTTTTGGCAAGCTCTAGACTTTCGGCGTCTTTAATTAATATGCCATTTCCGGCTCCTTTGCCCACACCCACCATAATAGCGGTGGGGGTAGCTAACCCCAATGCACAGGGGCAGGCAATTACCAATACGGTAATCGCAGCTAAAAGACCATATACTACCCCATTATCTCCACCCAATATCAGCCATAGCACAAAAGAGAGTATAGCTATGAAAATAACTACCTGTACGAATATGCCCGCAATTTTATCTACCATTTTTTGCACTGGAGCTTTGCTGCCTTGAGCATCCTGAACCATTTTGATGATTTGAGCAAGCATAGTATCTTTTCCAACCTTCACTGCCTTAAATTGAAAACTCCCTTTTTGATTAATTGTACCCCCAAATACTTTTTCACCTACCCCTTTCAATACTGGCAGAGGTTCCCCGGTCAACATACTTTCATCCACATAAGAATTACCCAAAGTTACTATTCCGTCCACTGCGATTTTTTCGCCTGGTTTTACCAGAATAATATCCCCAACAGCCACTTCTTCGATAGCTATCTGTTTTTCAGTTTTATCAGGCTGTATTACTATTACTGTTTTCGGTGACAAGCCCATCAATTTCTTAATGGCAGAAAAAGTGTTTCCTTTCGCTTTCTCTTCCATTAGCTTTCCCAAGAGAATAAACGCGATAATAACTGAAGCGGCTTCAAAATAAACGTGTACCTGCACTCCTCTTGTGGACCAAACACTTGGAAAAAGGATATTAAATACGCTAAATAAATAAGCGATACCTGTACTCAAGGCCACCAATGTGTCCATATTGGCAGAGCGATGTTTGGCTTGCTTCCAAGCATTGATATAAAAGTCTCTTCCCAACCATAAAACAACTGGTGTGGCAAATAGCCACATAACTTCGTCAGCATAACGCATCTTCATAAAGAACATCGCTATCGCAACAATCGGCAGTGAAAATATAACCGCCCAAAGGGTTTTCCTTTTTAAAGTCTCGAATTTCTTTTCTTGGATAATTTCCAGAGTTTCTTGTTGGTCTATCTCATTTGTTAGCAACAGATCATACCCGATAGATTGCGCAGCCTTTTGTAATCCTAAAGGACTAATCATATTAGGTAGATATTCTACCGAAATCGTTGCTGTCGCATAGTTTATGGAAGCATTTATAACACCGTCTGCAGAATTAATAATACTTTCGACGCTGATGGCACAGGAAGCGCAGGTCATATTCAATACAGGAAAGGTTTGCTTGACGGTTCTGACTCCGTATCCTAAATCCCGAATTGTTTTGACAGCTTCTATCACTGCGGCATCTTCTTTTACTGTAATAACCGCCCTTTGATTATTCAATTCAACCTTATGGCTTTCAATTCCCTTAATTTTGGCAAGCCCTTTATCTACAATCAACGCACAGTGTTCACTCTCCACATCTTCTAAGGGAAGCAATATCTGTTGTTTATTAGTCGCTGCCATATATCGTTTTTTTTATTTACGATACAAAGTTGGCAATAAAATCAGCATCAGCTATTACGCAATTTTGGAAATGATTTGTAAGATTTACACTTTGTCTATGGGCTTCCTCTTGTCTTCCTTGATCTGTTTGAAATGGCTAGGCGTCAACCCGGTTACTTTTTTAAACTGATTACTTAAATAGGCTACGCTTGAATAATTAAGTTCAAAGGCTATTTCGCTTAAAGACAGTTCATCGTACACTAATAATTCTTTCACCCTTTCGATTTTTTGAGCGATAAAATATTTTTCAATAGTAGCCCCCTCGACCTCCGAAAAAAGATTAGACAAATAATTATAGTCGTGATGAAGTTCCTTACTTAATACATCTGACAAGTTAGTTTTTGTGTCATTATTCTGATGTCGTACCAACTTTATAATAACATTCTTTATTTTCTCAATGATGCGACTTTTCCGGTCATCAATAAGCTCAAAACCAACTGAATTCAACACCTTTTCTAGAACATCTTTTTTCTCATCAGGCAGCTTCTCATCAAGAGCTATTTCCCCTAACTTTATATTTTTAAAAGCTATTCCCAGCTTTTCCATCTCGCTCTGCACTACCATTATACAACGATTACAAACCATATTTTTTATGTATAATATTTCCATCTTTTGAATTTTAGCTTTTGAAAAAGACACTAAATAAGTCTGTAAAATTACAATTAATATTTACCCCTGAAATATTTTCTTTAGTTTGACACGATTTGGACTTAACTATTTGATTATCAGACATACGATTTTAATTT
>NZ_JBNQGD010000385.1:0-1666 GCF_050436765.1 Arachidicoccus sp.
TTGCGAACTGCTGAGAAAGAAGGCATTGTCTGCAGAAAATTGCCTCTGGATAAATATGTCGAGTAAGTAATATAATAATAATAATAATTTATTTGCACTTCAAGGTGCGATTTGCGCTCTAGGCGACTTTCACAATACAATACAGGACATGGTCATAAAACAGAGTACACAAAATGCAAATGATATGAACGAAATTTATGATTATGAGATTAGGATTTTCTCATAAGTCATTACCAGTAAGGAATAGGGAATCAATATCTTTCATAAAATCAGATAGGTCTTTTTGTCTTGTTTCAATGGGGAGTTTACTGTATAAAACAGAAGTTCTTGTAAAGAAAGAGTTTTGTCTGATTTTAGTCTTTGATGGATTGGTTTGAATTTTAAACATATCACCTCGAGTTTTTGAGTTTACACACCTGAAGGCATTTTGCTCAGGAAATGGCAAAATACCCAGCATGTACTGATGGAAAATTTTGTAATCGGCCTTTAGCCGTCGTTTTTGTAGTGACTCAATTTTGAAGTATTTTAATAAAAAGTCATAAGATGGTGTCTGCACTTTTTTGAAGAATATTCGATTGTAACAGCACTGTAGATATACTTTTTGGACGGATTCTAACTTTTTGATATCTTTTTCAAGATATGGTGAGAAAACGGGTGAAGCAAATTCCAAAATTGGTCGGATATAAGTTTTGAAAAGATTTGCCAAAATATTAGGGTTGTGAGTTTTGATTGATTTTAGTATAGAAAATGAGGCCCTTTTGCCTTTAGTTACACTTTCAGAAACGTGTGGTTCCCATTTAAGGGAGTCAGAATAGTATATACCAAGGTCACGAATGATAGAATTTTTTTCTACACATGGGATTTCAGTGCTGTTATAAAAGTATGGTAACGAAGGATTTTGTAGACCAAGGTGGAGGGTCTGACATTTTTCTGCATTGATTTTCAGTCCATTTATCTCACAATATTTTGATAGTTTTGATATGAATACTTTTATTGGATCGCGAAAGTCACTAAAGTGCAAACTAGTAGTTCTTGGAGAACTACGTTTGATCTTCAGATCATCCGCAAAGAGTTTGGCTGTTACCCCGGGCGTGTGACAGAACTTTGGCAAGTCAGAGATAAAGAAAATGAATAGTAAGGGACCCAGCACACTCCCTTGCGGGACACCTGCGGGAGCCTCACATTCTTCTGATGTTTGATCTTTGACTTGAACTTGAAAGGACCTGCCGGTCAAATACGATTTAATGATTTCCAAAAGGGGACCTTCAATACCAACTGATTTTAGTTTGGATATTAAACGATCATGTGGAACAGAGTCGAAAGCTTTTTCAAAATCAAAAAATATCAAGTCAACCCACCAACCCTTATCAATGGCATAAGTGATGTCTTCGAAAGTTTCAATTAGCTGTGTGGTGACAGATCTATTTTTGGTAAAACCGTGTTGACATGAAGGAATAATATTGTGTTTTGTAAAATGGTTTAAAAGGGAATTGTAAATTATTCTCTCAAAAATTTTGAGAACAGGACATATGATAGAAATCGGTCTGAAATCTTTTGGTTCTTTTGGATTTGGTTTCTTTGGAATTGGAATGATTGTGGCTTTTTCCAGATTGATGGAATTTTGCCCGTCATCATTATTTTGTTAAATATGTAAAATAGAGAAAAA
>NZ_JBNQGD010000386.1:0-18041 GCF_050436765.1 Arachidicoccus sp.
GGTAACACTTCCTCAAAGAATAACAATCCTTTTTTGGTTGATCGCATATTTTTTCTACTTCCGTTAACGGACAAAATATACTTTTTTTTCTTGGGTAATCCATGTACCCTAAAGGTATAAGCGCCCGAATTTTTCACAGTCCATGAGATATTCTCGTGACTCCATTGCTGCATCTTCAATAAAAAGGGATGATGATCTTTGCGCTTTATATGCAGAGACAAGCTATCCTGCTTGCCGGGGTAATAGTATAGTTCACCTGGCTTTCCGGAGATGCCAAATGTATTTGTCGAAGTGACAGAATAGAAGGAGGTGGCTATTTTGTAACTATTATTACTCAGTTGAATATGGTAAAGCGTGTCCCTTAAAAGATAAGAAAAACAGGTGCCATCAAGACTTCTGGGAAGGTGGGGCATTAAGACTAATCTATTCCATTTAGGGCGAATCCCATAAATATCTGAATAAAGTGCCGTGATGGTGGTGCAGTTTCCTGATAGGATATCATTACCTAAGCCTTTGCCTGTAAGCCTGCTATAACGCTGAAAGGAAAGACCGTCAGATTTATATTGTTTAAGAAGATTCTTTACATATTTTAAGGCCAAATCTTTATTGAATTTTACATAGGCTTTAATGCCCAGGTAACCCCATGTTAGAAAAATATCTCCATTCTCGTAATTAGGAAATGGCCAATTGCTTTGTGCGACTTCATCGGCTTTAAAAGAATCATAACATAATGGCCAATGAAATAATTTTTCGGCAGAATTTCTTTTTTCTATTTGAGTCAAGATCAATTTTATCCGGTTGGTGTCGTCACAAACACCGTACGCGATGGCCGCGAAATTGACTGGTGTTACAAGATTGTCGCCATGAATGGAGCCGTCGTCGTCTCTCCAGTAAATATATTGTTTTTTCTTTGCCAGCCAAAAGCCGCCTTGCTCAACGGGCTTATTAAAACTGCTTTTGAGTTTTGCCGCGATGTGATCGTATCTGGCCTGTGCACGCGGGTTGCCCAGTAATTTTTCGCACCCCGCCCATTTAATCAGTGCGCCGTACATTTGCGCGTTTACAAATGCATTTTCAAATCCGGCCCAGACGACATCCAGCCAGTCACTCGATTTTTTTTGGCGAATATTTTTATCCACCATCTCAAATAAACCATTATGATTAGAGTCGCGTTGGATTAACCAATTTAGTGCTCGCTCGCAGCTTTGTTGATGTGTACGCAGCCATTTGAGGTTACCATTAATATTAAATAAATCGCCTACGTTTATTACATAACCGGTTTGCGAATCTATCGTGTATCCCCACTTGGTTTCATAATATCCCGTAGAGGAATTGTAAGTTCCTGGCATTTCGTCTCCCGGTTCGTTGTGCCAGCGCGAAAGAACACGCCCATCGGGAAGCATCGCCAAGTCTCGCTCCCGATCTAAAGTGCCAGCTAAATTTTTGGTATAATTACTATCATCTAATGCGAGCGCTATCTGTGCGAAGAAGGGTTCGTGTAGGCATTTCCAATTAGTTAGCCAGCCATTTCCGCCGACAATATTATTGTCAACGACTCCATAGCGCGCGGTCGTATTCAACAATTCTCTAACAGCCGTGGCATCAATACTTTTTAAATCCCCTCTGCTATATTTTTTATAATAATTGATATAGCTAATTTCAAATTGTGCCGATATTATTCCTTTTTTTACACAGAACGGTGCAAAGACATCTGATTTTTCTGAGACAAAACGGCTAAGGTTATATCGTTGTTGTAGTGGTTGACTGGTTACTAGTTGCGTACTCGTAAATTCATCGGATGGGCTATGCGAGTATTTCGTTGCTATGCAAGCCCCCATCAAAGCTTTGGCCTGAATAGACAGGCCGTTTCCGGACACTTCATTCCAAAAGACAGTACCGCCTGTATGAACCCCGTAAGTGTCATTGATAGACTTCAGATATTTGCACCATACCATACCCCCATTATCGATAATGCCTCCTTTCCAAACCGAAAGATTCGCAAAATTCCATTTAGGGAAAGCCATGTCTTCGGCATTAAAGCTATTGCTATAATTTCTGCTTAATTGCCAGGCTATGCCGTCTTTTCTCACGGAGAATTTCCAGGTTTCATCAATCTTTATTTTGGTGTCCCCATATTGAATATGGCTGACGGTTACTGTACTATCAGTCACTTGAATTTGTGGAAGGACAAGCGGCATTCTCGAAGTATATAAGTGATCGTTTATTTGAATGCCTGTATATACACCTGAAGGCGATAAGGTGTTTTTTCCTTTTACTTGTAATTCTTTTATATAGCACCCCTGGCTAGCATCGACTATTAATTGAAGATTGTCGTCCCAAGATGTTAAGGTTATTGTATGCGCAGTTTTATTATAAGCTATTTTATTTTTCTCGGGTTTCGACCTAAAACTAAACAATACAAAAGAGAATCCTATTATCGCAACGATCCACTTGTTAACCATGTTATTTAATTTGAAAATTAAAGTTACCGTATAGGAAGGTTTTCTCTGTGATACAAACGACAATTTATTTATACTTTTTGGCATAGTTACTCCATCTTTGTTTTGGAGTTGCATCTGTTAAAGCCACTACATATAGACTCATTGACAATAAGCAAATTTATGGTAGTCGCAGAAATATTGGTATATTTTGACAAATGAAATATGTCTGGTTTTAATAGTAGTCGGTATATTTTTTATGAAGTTGTTGGGGGAAGGGGTGGTGTTTTTATGGACATAACTTTATCGTAGAAAAATAATACAAGGAAAAATCTGGGTTGGTTAATGCAGATGTAAGTCTTGCTATAAATATCAGAAAGTGTAAATAATCGTAATCTAAAAAAAATAGCTTCAATGGCAAAAATGTATTTTCGTAATTATTACCAGGCATTTTTCACTACCCAAACTGTTTTTCATGATATACCTTATGCATGATCTTTTTTTATGGTTTCTACAGAAAGTTAAATGCCGCAATATTTTTTTAATCGTTCTTTTTCTAGTACTTTCTATATGTTTTCAACAACCAATGTATGCTCAAATTCAGAGATACCCATCGATTTCTGCTAATAAAAATGGGGCATTAAATCCCTTTTCTCCGGATCCGATTATAAATTATCACTGGGCTGACCCAAAAGCATCTGATGATTTACAAAGTTATCAGCTAAGGCCTGTTAAGTGGATCATATCAAATCCTGCTAGTTTTAATATGAATGATTTCAAGAAAAGTAATGTCATTGTTGTAAAGGGAAGGGGAGATATATGTTTTGATTTCGGTCAGGAAAACGCAGGCTGGCTTGAGTTTGAATCGGACGATTTAACGGATAGTATAACCATGAGTATCAGTGAATTCAATCAGCCGGCTTATAACGGCTCTTCTCGCAAATTTAAAACGCTCGCCCCCGTAAAACATGGAAACACCTATCGGTTAGAGCTAAACCCTGAACTTTATGAAGGAGTTAGATTTGGTTGGATTCACGTGCTTTCACATCACCATACTTGGCACATTAAAAATTTCAGACTGGTATGTCAGATAAAACCAATTAATTATCAGGGGAGCTTTTCTTGTAGTGATACGCTACTCACGCGCATTTGGTACACAGGCGCATATACGGTCAAATTGAATCTGTTGAAAAATTATTTTGGAGCTATTTTAATGGATCGCGGCGACAGGTTTTCGTGGACGGGAGATGCACACCCCGCTCAGGCTGCGTCCATGGTTGCATTTGGGAACTATGATTTTGTAAGACAAAATATCGCTTATACATCTACTCAAAGTAATGGTATAAAAAGCTATGCGCTTTATTGGGTATTAAGTCTGATTGATTATTATAAACATACTGGTGACACTGCGACACTAGAACACTATATTGCTAATGCCTGTAATAAGCTTGATGAAGCTTATCGTATTTATGGAACCAATCCTAATTTGGAATTTTATGGATGGGATGAGCGCTTGGGTGCAGGATTTGAACATCCTAATAGCTTAGAAACCCAAAATGCTTACAAAATGCTTTCTATACGTGCCTGGAAAGCATTTGCGGCTGTCATGCATTCTTGCAAAAGAACTGATCTTCAGCATAAATACGACAACTATGCAAGGGAAAAAATGGATGCATTCCGGGCGGACAGTTCTTGGTTTAAGTCTGTTGGGCTTCACGCAGGTGCCGATGCCATTACAACAGGTCTTTTGAGAGCTAACGAAAAGAAAGCAATTTATGAGCAAAGCTTTACCAACCGGATAAACCGTGTTTCTTTTTCCCCTTTCAATCAGTATTTTGTAATCCAGGCTTTCGCTTTATTAAATAAATATGATGACGCGCTAAGCTCTATTCGTGATTTATGGGGCGGGCAAATCAAATACGGGGCGACTACATTTTTTGAAGACTATCGCCCATCCTGGAATGCAATCATTCGTCACAATGGGCCAGTGCCAAATAATCAGTGCGGTTTTACCAGTTTGTGCCATCCTTGGGGCGCAGGTGTTACCAAATGGTTGAGCGAAGAGGTGTTAGGAATCAAGCCTACGTCACCGGGCTTTGCAACTTTTGCTATCATTCCGCATCTGGGTAGAACGCTTACAAGGGTTTCTGGAAAAATGCCAACCCCTAAAGGTATTATCGGTGCAAGTTTTAATGTTGCTTCTGGATTTTGTACTTTATCAATACCTAGCGGTACCGTTGGTAGAGTTGGTATTCCAAAGATTGAAAAAAATATTTCCCGCATACAGATAAATGGTGTTTTAGTATGGGATGGTCGTTATCATTCAATGGCTCGTATAGCTAACGCTGAACAGGATGATCAGTTCGTTTACTTTATAGGTGTACAACCTGGCCACTATAAGATCCAAGTCGTATATCGGGGCGTTACCCCACATTATATAGAACCGCCTATATATTATCCTGCCAAATACATTGGCCTCGATTCAACGACCCAGGGGAGCTGGGGCGGCGTTCATGGGAAAGATGGTTATGTATTGTGCAACTATGACGGTAATGGACATGATAAGCAATTGCTCCCTTCCTATGTGGCCTCTGTTCACTATTATAACATAAATAGCAATCATCTTCCGCTCCATATTATTTGGCAGGCAAATAACCATGATAATAGAGCGCTTGCTCCCAATGCCTTCAACAGTTTCCCCAGGACAGCGGCTTGTTTATATGCTATGGGTGGTGATCAGGTAGGTTATACTTTTACGACTACCATTGCTTTAAAAAATGAAAGAGAATATAGGGTTTCCTTGTATTTTGTCGATTGGGATAATAAAGGTAGACAAATGGAAATAGAAATGTTTGACGCAACAACTCTGAACCTTATCGCCCCGCCAAAAATTGTAAGAGATTGCCATGGAGGTGTCTACATCACTTATTCATATAACAACTCGGTTAAATTTAGAATTAACATGGTTCGAGGCGACAATGCCGTACTCAGCGGGATATTTTTTGACTCCCCACCCAAGTAAACTTATAAGTTTTCACTGAGGTTTATAAAATAAAGAGCAATTGAACCGTGTTTTTTTGAATAGGAATAAATAATCTTCTAGTAGACATCTCAAATGCTTATTAAACACGCCTGTAAAATTAATTTCAAAGGATTTAAGAACGACATAAACTCATATAAATGTCATAGGTTTTATACTTTTTGATATATTTTTCCTTTGAATAAAATTGATGGGGCGATTGAAAATGTCATGAGAAAGTGGTAAAGAATCGTCCGACTCTACTTAATTAAATCTTCTTGTTATGCCCTTAGAGCTGTTTATTATCAATGGATTGGCTAGCCGGTAACTGTTAAAATTAACAATAAAAATTAGAGTGGTCTTTCTGGTGTCTGCTGAAAAAAAGTCACTTAAGTTAAGATGACCTCTGCTATGACGGATACAGTAAGGGATAGTTGATAAAATCGTTGATTCTAATTTAGCATACGAAATAACATTAGTATGTTAAAATAGTTCACCTTTTAAATCTACAGAATAAATGAGCAGATTTTTCACAAACAAATCGCTTAGCAACTTCAACAAGGCGATGCATCCTTTTCAGGGAGATGAGTTTTCGTTTTCTCGCCATGTTGCAAAGCGAGCAATCTTAAGAATTTGCCTTGCAATCTCGCTACTGTTTCTTGTATCTATTAAAGAACTTTACGCACAGACAAAAAATGTTACAGGAACAGTGACGGATAGTACGGGTCAGATATTGGCTGGAGTTAGTGTGTCATTAGCAGGAACCACGAGAGGGAATATTACAAATGACCAGGGCCAATATCACCTAAATGCCCCGGAAAACGGCACACTTATTTTTAGTCGCGTAGGTTTCCAATCAAAGTCTGTACTTATTAACCAATATAATTCGTCCGTTATAAATGTTGTTTTGGCATTGGAACGAAATAATAATCTTAATGATGTGATTGTAATAGGCTATGGTACGCAGAGAAAGAAAGATGTCACCGGATCCATCAGCCAGCTGAATGCAACCGAGGTTAAAGATATGCCCGTAAACAATGCTGGGCAACAAATGCAAGGGAAAATGGCAGGTGTGCAAATTAATCAAAATACTGGCCAACCCGGAGCGAATCTGTCTATTCGAATAAGGGGGGCCGCTTCTATCAATGCAGGTAATAATCCATTGATTGTTATAGATGGATTTCCAACAATTAATGGCTTTGAAACGATAAGCCCTAGTGATATTGAAAGTATCTCCGTCTTAAAGGATGCATCCGCTGCAGCTCTTTATGGTTCGAGAGCCGCTAGTGGTGTTATTCTTATTACCACCAAACATGCTAAAGCTGGTGAGCAAAATATAGCTTTTACTGCATATACAGGATTGCAAACTGTTTCAAAAAGAGGCCGGCCTGACTTAATGAATGCGCAGGAGTTTGCCGAATTTAAGAAAGAATATTATGAAGACGCTGCTACTTATGAAGGGTATACGGGAGGTGTTCCGCAACAATACCAAGACCCTTCACAATATAGTGCCAAACAGGGTACCGACTGGTTTTCTGTCTTATTAAGAAATGCCTTGACGCAAGATTATAACCTTTCGCTTTCATCGGGAACAAAAAAATTGAAATCAGTAGTTAACTTGGACTACAACCGACAAAATGGAGTCATGCTTAATCAATGGGCAGAGCGTTTTTCAGGCAGAGCCAATGTTTCTTATGACATAACAGATAAGTTGCGCTTTGGAATCAATCTTGACATTATTTATAGAAATCAAAATATTACGCCGGGTTTGGGCGAGGGTCGTAACATTATTCAACAGGCATATCTGACTGATCCCACCGTTAACTATAAGAACCCGGATGGTACTTATCCCATTGGCTTTGATCAACCCGGAATGTTTAATGTACCCAACTGGTATCGGGTTCTAGAGCTATCGGTAAATAAAAATAGCAATCTGACACTGATCACTAATGCTTATGCATCTTATGAGATTGCAAATGGACTAAAATATAAAATAAGCGCAAATGTCAACAGTGATTATGGTATCGCTAGATCTTTCAGTCCTTCCACTATTAATGGGGGAGCTCAACCGGGACCCTCTGCTTCGGCAGATTATAATACTGGCAACAATTCTACCTGGCTGATTGAAAATACGCTTACATACAATAAAAAGATAGGCAAGCACAATTTTGAAGCACTCGCAGGGTATAGTACCCAGAAAACAAACGCCGAGGGTTCTTCTATTAATGGGTCGCAATTTCCAAGTGACGATGTGCAATGGTTGAACGTTGCGGCTACACGGTTGGGAAATGTTAGCGATAATCAATATGCTCTAATTTCTTATTTTGGTAGAGTAAACTATAATTATAACGAAAAATATATCCTCTCTTTGGCTTATAGGAGTGATGGTTCTTCTCAATTTGGTTCAAATAATAAATTCGGTAGCTTCCCGTCTATCTCAGGGGGGTGGATTGTTTCGGATGAGCATTTTATGAAGTCCGTGACGGCAGTTAATTTTCTAAAATTGAGGGCGAGTTGGGGAAAGGTCGGTAATAACAACATTGGCGATTATACTTATCTATCCGGAATTAATCAAAGTAACTATGTATTCAATAATACGTTAGCATCCGGCAGTCAACCCGCTGGAATTGGGAATGAGAATTTAACTTGGGAAACTACGCAAGGGTATGACCTTGGCCTCGACTTAGAATTATTTAATAATCGCATTTCTTTTACGTATGATTATTATTGGAAGAAGACAAACGGTCTCTTATATGCCATTAATATTCCTTCTCAATCAGGTTTTAGTAGTGTGAACTCCAATATTGGACGTTTTGACTTTTGGGGTCATGAATTTAGCATTCAATCCAAAAATATTGTAGGAAGACTAAATTGGACAACATCTTTTAATATTTCATTTGACCGGAATTTAGTAAAAAAATTAAGCACTAATAATGCTCCGATAGGCGGCTATCAGTTGTACTGGGATGACAACCGCACTGCAGTGGGTCATCCAATCGGGTTATTTTATGGGTATATAAACACGGGAGTATATATGACGGAACAAGAATTTGAAACGGAACCACATGATGCTACTGCAATGGTAGGTACGGCCAGATTTAAAGATATTAACAGAGATGGGGTCATAGACGAAAAAGATAGAACCTGGATAGGAAATCCTAATCCTAATTTTATTTATGGAATGACCAATAAAATAAGTTACGAAAAATTTGATCTTTCGCTTGTGGTGGCAGGCAGTGTAGGCAATGATATCGCCGACGATGCTTTTCAATCTACCGAAAATTTGGATGGCGTATTTAATGTAAGGAAAGGAGTCGCTAAAAGATGGCGTTCAGAAGCCGATCCTGGTGATGGAATTTATCCTAGAACACGCTCGGGTACAACAGCCGATTTTAGAAATTTCACCAGTCGTCAGGTTTTTAGCGGAACTTATATAATGGGTAAAAATTTGACATTGGGCTACACTTTTAACGTTAGCAAATCAACCACCTTTAAGAGCGCAAGAATATATTTTAGTGCGCAGAACTTTTTTACATTGACAAAATATCCAGGAATGAACCCCGAAATAGGGTACGCAGGATTGAATGGCTTGAACCAGGGGCGCGATTTCACGGCATTCCCAATTGCAAAAACGTATGCGTTAGGTATTAATGTAAACTTTTAAATTTTAAACTATGACAAAAAAATATTTTTATCTTACAATGATAATTGCGCTTAGCCTTATCTCTTGTAAAAAGTCATTTTTGACATTATCTCCTCCGACGTCCCTGACTTCTTCAACATTTTATCAAACTGAAGACCAGTTTGAACAAGCATTGAATGCGGCATATGTTCCTCTTCGTGGCCTCGTGCACGCTGCTATATATATGGATGAAATGCGCTCTGATAATACATTCTTTACTCGTTATGCAGCAAACCGTGGTTTTGAAACAAGTACCGAGTGTCTTCCAGAATTTCTTGACAATTCAACTTCGAGCGCACAGCAGAACTCTCCGGGAGATCGCTATTCCATAGCTTACTCGGGCATTGCTTATGTTAATGTTATTCTAGATCATCTTAGTCAATCTAAGCTGGCGTCGAGCTTTAAAGATTCAATTGCAGGGGAGGCCCTTTTTCTTAGAGCTTTTTATTATTATGATTTGGTAACACATTACGGTGGTGTCCCTTTGCAATTAACAGAGATCACGAATCCACAACAAGCTTTCCAGCCACGTGATTCTGTAGTAACAGTTTATGCTCAGATTATTAAAGATTTGCAGCAAGCAATTCCTAAGCTATCAATCCCCACTACTTTCCCTCAGAGTGGGCGTGCTACGCAAGGCGCAGCAAAAATGTTGTTGGCCTATGCTTATATGTCTGAACCACAAAAAGAGTATGCTAAAGCAGAATCGGCATTGCTGGATATTACTAAAATGCACTATGCATTATTGCCGGACTATGCTTCTGTTTTCGATCCCAATAATAAAAATAATGAAGAATCAATTTTTGAAGTGCAGTATATGTCTGATCTCACCACGGGTCAACAAAGTAATTTCGCTTGGATTTTTGCACCTAAAACATTAAACCCTCAATTTTTGATGGGATATAATGGTAGCTCAATGAATATCTTTAGTGGTTGGAATGTGCCCACTCAGGAAATGGTGGATTCATACGAGCCCGGGGATAAAAGATTGGACGCTTCCATTGATGTTGTGGAAGGGACGATAAGTGGGGTAGAGGATTTTACAGCGACCGCTATTAAAAGCCCTGTAGGATATCATCCCACCCCTGGACAAGCCTTCTTTTATATGATTAAAAAATATTATCATCCGCCTTATATTGCAGAATTCAATACGCCGGATGATTGGCCAGTATTCCGTTATGCCGGGACATTATTATTACTGTCTGAGTGTCTCGTAGATGAAAATAAAAATGCTGAAGCATTACCTTATTTAAATCAAGTTCGTTCAAGAGCCGGATTGCCGCCGTTGACTACGGCAACAAAAGACAATGTAGCGAATGAGACAAGGCATGAATTAGCTTTCGAGAACCATCGCTGGACAGATTTAATCAGAATGGGGACTGCTATACCTATTGTTACGGCTAAAGGAGATCGTTTAAAGACTATTTATCCTTGGTTACTACCGACTTCGTTTAATGTTACGCAAGATAAACTGATTTATCCTATACCAGATAGAGAGTTACAGGTGAATACACTTCTCACTCAAAATCCCGGGTATTAAAGGTGTCGAACAGCAGCAGCGCAGGCTGATTTGACTTCAGTCATTTTTAGGTTGATATATTTTGAAAACTTCTTCTTCGCAGAGAATATAATATTGCGTTATAAGCCACAAAGTCCTATGATTTTGTGGCTTTTTTGGACTTGTGACTGTTGACAAAAGGACTATATAGGGCACTTTAATATATTCAAAAAACAATGTTTGCTGATTGCCAACTCTAATAAAGAGTGATATTTATCCTGTTGAGATGTTATAACTAATTTGATCTATATTTTAAATATGCTACGCTAGTGCTTAGGTACATAGGCATTAGCCTCGAATGGAAGTAATGCTTCATAGATAATGATTATTTTTGACCCATATTTTACATCCTAAGCAAAATATACCTGGGATAGCTAAAAGCCATTCATACACTTTATTTTTGTGTGTCGGCCGTAGGTGAACAGCCAAACAACTAAAGTTTTTTTGACTTCATACTTCACAGCCGCCGCTTACTACTTAGAAGTGTTAGAATTCTTACAATTTGTCCATACCTGTACGCGCAAGTCCCTAAACAGAAGAAATAAAGAAATGGAAAAAGCTAATAAAAGCTATAGAAAAATACGGTTGAATTTAGGCCTTACCCAAGAAGAATATCAGATAATTACCAATAACTTCAATCAAACAATGGATAGAAGAATACCTGATTATATCCGGAAGGTACTCTTGGGAAAACCAATGATTGGCTGTTATCGCAACCGGACAATGGATGACTTGATGAATGTTTTAGTAGGGTTGAAAAATGAGTTGAACAGTATCGTCAATACCTATAACCAGACTTTTAAGCTGTTAAGTACGGTAGAACAAATAACAGAAGACAAATCTTGAATTTTACGATATGAAAGGGATAAGGAGAAACTCATTTCGCAGATAGATTTGATTAAAGATTGCATCACAAAAATAGCAGAGAAATGGTTACTGTAATTAATTCGAGCAAAAACCTGAATCATATTTTTTACTATAATGAAAATAAAGTAAAAGAAGATATTGCACGCTCTATATTGGCGGTGAATTATCCGATGGAAATAGAAAATTTAAGCACGGATCAAAGGCTTAAGTTTCTAAGAAAGTTTACCTCTCTGAATGAAAACGTAAAATGGAATAGTGTGCATATCTCTATCAATTTTCATGAAAAAGATAGACTGAATGAAAGCTTATTTAAAATGATTTCTCAGGAATATATGCAGCAAATTGGTTTTGGACAACAACCGTATTTGGTTTATCAACATTTTGATGCAGCGCATCCGCATTTGCATATTGTTACCACCTGCATCCAAGCCAATGGCAAATGCATTCGCATGTTTAATTTAGGAAAAATACAATCTGAGAATGCCAGAAAAAATATTGAAATAATCTATCATTTAATGAAGGCATCTGACGCCGCAAAAGCTAGGCCAAATACACTGAAAACGGCCGATGTGTTGCGTGCACAATATGGTGACCAATCAACTAAAGTCGCTATTCAAAATGTATTGGACAAGGTATTGTTTTCATTTAAATACAGTAACCTTATTGAACTTAACGCTATTTTAAATCAATACAATATTTTGGCGACCAGAGGTAGAGAGAATTCTTGGATTTATAGAAACAATGGGTTGATGTATTGCATTTTAAATGAGAAGGGAAGCCGGGTAAGTATGCCTATTAAATCCAGCGTTTTTTTTAATAAACCTACCTTGAAATTCTTATCAGAAAGATTCGCCATTAATGAAAAAGAAAAATGAAAGTATAAGTCGGTACTCAAGGCAAAAATTGATTTTGCGTTGCTAGATAAAAAGAAAACTACCATTAAATACCTGCAAAATGAACTCAGATTGGCAGGTATTGAAATGGTGTTTCATCAAAATAAAGAAGGGGGTATTGATGATCTTACTTATATTGATTACAACACAAAGGTTGTTGTTAACTGTAGCTTTTTAGATGAAACATATAGCGTAAAAGGTTTATTGGAAAGGGTGTCGTCCGGGTTGGGGATTTCGCCAGAAAAAGAAAATATCAAAAGCATCGCCAAGAAAATGGAGCAGAAGATATTAATGCGAAAACAACGCCTTTATTATGGACAATAGAACCTATTGAAAGGGTAATGCATGACACTGCGCGTATAACCCAAAAGGGGTCTGGTCATTCCAAAAAACTGCGGGGGATATTCTCCGCAAGGCAGAGTGGGAATACTATAGGGTCTTATGGATTAAGCGATAAGCTTTATATAAATAAACGTCAAAAGATTACTCTTTAAGATGTTTAGATAATTTGCAAATTGCGAAGAATTACGAATGAATGGGTTCCATAATTTGCAGCTTCATTTTCTGAATTCTCTCTGCACGAATTAATTACTACCTATGCAAACAGGAGAAAACGAACAAGCGCTGCGCAAGATAATAGATATGACTAGGTGGGTTGCTATTTTTATTTTGGTACTTCATTGCTATTATTTTTGTTACGCCGCCTTTAAACTAAAGCATTGGACAACGGCTTTTACCGATCATTTTTTGACGAATATGCAGGCTACAGGACTCTTTCATTCTTTCAATTTTTCCAAATGACTGGTCCTTGTTTTTTTATTTATTTCTTTGATGGGAGCGAAGGGTAAAAAATCAGAAAAGCTACAAGTAAAGACAGCTATTCTTTACTTGAGCCTGGGATTGTTTTTCTATTTCGTAAGCTGCCTCATTTTTGCCCTATGCCTTTCCATCACGACGTTAGCGGTTGCTTACGTAAGTATTACATTTTTTGGTTTCCTTTTATTATTGACTGGTGGAACTTTGTTGTCCCGCCTAATTAAAAACAAGTTATCCAATAAAGATATTTTTAATCACGAAAACGAAACTTTTCCGCAAGAAGAACGATTGTTAAACAATGAGTTTTCTGTTAATTTACCGGCGTGTTATCAATTAAAAACAATAACAAAAAGCAGTTGGATAAATATCATCAATCCTTTTCGAGGATTGTTGGTATTGGGATCTCCGGGTTCCGGCAAATCTTATTTTGTGATACGTCACGTCATCACCCAACATATTCAGAAGGGATTTTCTATGTTCATCTATGATTTTAAATTTGATGACTTATCCATTATTGCCTACAACAGTTTTCTACAATATAGACATCTCTATCAAACGACTCCTTCTTTTTACACCATCAATTTTGATGATCTGAGCAAATCCAATCGCTGTAATCCTTTGGAGCAAGAGGGGATGAAAGATATTACGGATGCAGTAGAGTCGGCCCGAACAATACTGATGGGGCTCAATAGAGAATGGATAAAACGGCAAGGGGACTTTTTCGTGGAGTCACCGATTAATTTTTTAACGGCCATTATCTGGTATTTGCGTAAATACAAACAGGGAGAATACTGCACTCTTCCACACGTCATTGAATTGATGCAGATCGGCTATGATGAACTCTTTACATTGCTTAGGACAGAAAAAGAAATTGAAGTTTTAATTAACCCTTTTATAACCGCTTACTTAAACGATGTGATGGAGCAATTGGAAGGTCAAATAGCCGCGGCTAAAATATCTATGGCAAAGCTAGCTTCTCCTCAAATATATTATGTTTTATCGGGCAATGATTTCTCTTTAGATATTAATAACCCTGGTGCACCAAAAATAGTTTGTATGGGTAACAGCCCGCAGAAAGTACAGATTTATGGAGCAGTACTTTCTTTGTATGTCAATAGGCTTATCAAAGTCGTCAACCAAAAAGATAAATTGAAGAGCAGTTTGATCTTTGATGAGTTCCCGACCATTTATCTAAACAATATGGACGGATTGATTGCAACAGCCAGAAGCAATAAAGTGGCGACCTGTCTCGGTCTTCAGGACTTTAGTCAGTTGCGTAAAGATTATGGCAGAGAGCAGGCTGATGTAATAATGAATATCACTGGCAACATCATTAGTGGACAAGTGTCCGGGGATACGGCGAGACAATTGTCGGAAAGATTTGGTAAGATTATGCAGGATAGGGAGAGTATTTCAATCAATGATAATGGCATTTCTATTACGCGCTCCAAACAATTAGAGGCAGCTGTACCGCCTTCCAAGATAGCGACACTCAGTTCTGGTAAATTTGTAGGTGTGGTCGCTGATGATCCGCAATGTAAAATTGACTTAAAAGCTTTTCACGCGGAGATTATTAACGACCATAAATCATTAGCGAAAGAGCAGCAGCATTACAAACCCATACCGGTTATTGGAAATCTTAGCCAGGACATTGTGCAAAATAATTTTTTACAAATCAAACGCGATATTCAAGAAATTATACAATCAGAAATGGTAAGGCTGATGAACGACCCGGAGCAAATGCATAAGATTGTTAAAAAACACAAAGGCTAATAAAGGTCATTCCTACAGTGAAAATAATTGATAAAATAATCGAACGAGATGTAAGAGTTTATCCTTGCTATTCCAATAACGAATAAAAAACAATGCTGAACTAGTTATGTTATAAATTATACTGGGCTTCTTTAAAATCCTTTGTAAAAGACATACCATATATTCTTTCCCCAATCTATTTTTGGGGATTAATTAGTGTAAATATTCTTGTTATTTAATTTTTCTTCTTGTTAAGATAAATATCTTACCCTTCCTTTCTTAGGGATGGCAAATACGGAAGTTTTTTTGTGGCTGCGATAATAATAGGAAAATAGGTATTATTCCGATTGTTTATGAATGATATATCATTAATTTGCGGTGTCTGGTGATTATAGCAAATGAAAAAACCCCACCGTAACGAATTACAGATGGGGTTTCTATGGGTAAAAAAAGTTTATGCAAATTTCTTTGCATCTTCTAAGAATTTAGCCAATCCAATATCAGTTAAAGGATGTTTTAATAAGCCTAAAATCGGTTCTAACGGCGAAGTGACTACATCGGCGCCAGCTTCTGCACATTGGATAATGTGATTGCTGTTGCGGATAGAAGCCGCCAAAATCTCAGTATCGTAACCCTGGATAGTATAGATTTCAGCAATTTGAGAAATCAATTGAATGCCTTCCCAGCCACTATCGTCGATACGACCAATAAATGGTGAAACATATGCTGCACCTGCTTTGGCAGCCAAGATAGCTTGACCAGCAGAGAATACCAGCGTACAGTTGGTGCGAATACCGTTATCTGTGAACCATTTAATGGCTTTCACGCCATCTTTGATCATAGGGATTTTTACAACAATATTTTTGTGAATAGCAGCTAATTTTTTGCCTTCTTCAACCATTCCATTAAAATCTGTAGAAACAACTTCAGCACTGATGTCTCCGTCAACTATTTCGCAAATGGTTTTATAATGTTTGACAACTGCTTTGTGACCTTTAATGCCTACTTTGGCCATTAAAGAGGGGTTTGTAGTGACACCATCAAGAATTCCCAAATCATTGGCTTCTTTGATTTGCTCTAAATCGGCTGTGTCGATAAAAAATTTCATCGCTTAATTTGTTTAATGTTTAATGAATAATGATTTAATTACCTCATATTAAGAATAGGATGTAATTGAAAGTAAAGGTAAAGATAAAATTGAAATAGCAGCGTTAAATTGCTAATAAGAAGAGATAAAAAGGCAGGCTACTTACATCGCACCGCTACAACCGCCTACTCTTGCTGCCTTCCGACCCTGGGAGATTTAGCAGGAGCTGGTCGTGTAAGACCTGCCGGCTGCAAAAGTAAGGAATAACTCCATACTTCCCAATTTTTGAAGCTAAAAACAAAATAAAAAAAACCCGTTATGAAACGGGTTCTTATAAATTTAACGCCTTTAAGATTAAGTGACTAGAATTCTTTTTTTGCTGCTCCGTCTGCAATTGCTTTTAAGGCATTTGTTTCACTAAGGATAGCGCTCATTTTATTTCCTTTCCCATCATTACCTTTAGCTATATACCCACCTCTGGATGTTTTGGAAATTACAGCATCATGCATTGGTACATTTTTTTCTTTTGTTTTTAAACAATAGGCTTTAATTAATTTTGAAGTGTCCATCATTTTTGTTTTTAAATTGAATAATACGGATTTTTATAGAGCATTTAATCACATTATGCGATATTCCATAGTGTCATATGAGGATAAATATAAGGGTATTTTGGTTATTTTCTACTTTTACCTCTTATTTTTTGAATAAAAAAAGTTTATTTCACTAATAGCTAGTGCTTAAGATTCCAATAAGTTCAAATGCAACTGATTGAAATTCTGCAGGGATGATAGTTTCAAATTTGCTGCAGACCAGCGTTCTTCTTTATACTGATGGTAGCTTGGTACCACCACACACTGCATGCGTGCAGCCAGTACGGCAATCATTCCGTTGAAAGAATCTTCAAAGCAAATACATTCTGTGGGGGTGCTCCCGAGCGCCGTAGCGCAGTTAAGATACACCTGTGGGTGCGGCTTTCCATTCATCAATGTTTCGGCAGAGGCAATTGCATGTAAATAATCTTTTATTCCTAACATCTCTACGACCAGATTAATAAGTGAGATGGAGGAGGAAGAGGCAATGCCTATTTTGAAATTTTGCTCGCGAAAGAAATTAAAAATATGGGTTACACCAGGCATCACTTTTCCTCTTGCTTGCACTTTTTGCATCACGGATTTCAATATTTTTTCTTCTGCAAGGCTATATTCGTTTTCATTGATTTTATGTTTTGTGAACCACCAGCTTACAAACTCGCGTGTACGCAATCCGGTGGTACTTAAATACTGTGCATCATTTAATACAATGTTATATTGTCCAAAAATTTCTTGAGCGGCTTCTTTCCATAAAGGTTCACTATCTATGAGTAGACCATCCATATCGAAAATTACTGTTGTAAGGTGCATCTAAATTTGTCTGTTTAATCAATTAAATTTTTCTTGTGTTTTGTTTCATTATAACTATGCTTCCAACGACGGTGGCTCCATAGATAATTTGGAGGATCTTGTCGAACGACATTCTCAATGAGAGCAACTGTTTTTTTTGTTATTTCTCCGCGTTGCATCTCTCTCGCCGCCTTAGTAAGAATTGTTAATTCAGTGGTATAAAACCCACGTTTTAAGCGTTTTATGTTGCAAAAAATTATGGCATTGTTCGCTAATCTTGCGTTAGTATCGGCGCCTTTTGCGAAGGCGGATTTTTGTCCAAAAAAATCCAACCAAAAAGCACTGTCCACAAATCTCGGGCTTTGATCTGCTACTAATACAAAAGCTTTTTGCTGCGAAATATATGGTTTAAACTGCTCTTTAAATTTGTAGGTATCAATGAGTTTCGTTCCAAAGCGTGATCGTATTTTTTGCATTAATCTTTCTAACGTTTTATTGTTTACGTGCGCATAGACGACCAACTGGGTGAAAGGATTATGCAGTGAATACG
>NZ_JBNQGD010000386.1:18051-32454 GCF_050436765.1 Arachidicoccus sp.
CTCCCAATTGAAATAATGACCTAAAATAAAATCGACACTTAAGCCTTCTTTGTATAATGCGTTTAGTGTATCGAAATCACAGGTGAAACGCTGCTGAATTCTCTTTCTAGAAAGTGAGGTAAGCTTAATTAGTTCGATAAAATTGTCGCTAAAGCGTTTGTAAAATTCCTTGGCAATTATTTCTCTTTCTGTAACTGATTTCTCCGGAAACGCAATACTTAGGTTGCCCAAAACTACACTTCTTCTATATTTAATTACGCGATATAGAAGGAAGGCGCACAAATCACTTATACCATATAGTACCCAAAAGGGTAGTAGGGAAATTAAATACAAAAAGATATAAACGAAATAGTACATCTATTATTCGTAATGTTTTGGTTTACAGAATTACATTTTGCAATAATGCACTCTTGTTGGGATAATCGGTATTGAAATGTAATCCACGGCTTTCTTTACGAAATTGCGCACCTCTTACAATTAAGAAACCTACAGTGATTAAATTTCTGAGTTCACATAGTTGTGGGGACACCTGTGTAGACTTAAATAATGTTTCTGTTTCTTCGAATAATAAGTCCAGACGGCGCATGGCGCGTTCTAACCTTATATTATTACGTACAATACCCACATAATCACTCATTATCTGTTCCAATTCTTTTACGCTTTGCGTAATCAAGATCATTTCTTTGGGTTGTGACGTACCCTCTTCATTCCACTCACGCAACTGCATGGTATTGATATAGTCAATTGCTTTTTTTAGATTTCCTTCTTCTGAAAGCTTTACTACATCATTATAGGCACGATGGCTAAACACCATGGCTTCTAACAAACTATTGCTGGCAAGCCTGTTTGCACCGTGTAAACCGGTACTACTACATTCTCCGCAAGCGTATAAATTAAGGATAGAAGTACGCGCCCATTCATCCGTTTTAATGCCCCCACAACTATAATGGGCTGCAGGTGCTACGGGAATCATTTGTTCAAAAACATCTATACCGATACTTAAACATTTTTCATAAATATTGGGGAAATGGTGAAGAAATTTTTCTTTATCCAAATCTCTACAATCAAGAAATACATGTTCAGTTCCATATTTCTTCATTTCACTATCAATAGCCCTTGCCACAATATCGCGTGGAGCTAAGTCTTTTCTTTCGTCATATTTTCCCATGAAGGCTTCCCCGTTCTTGTTGCGCAATACTGCGCCTTCGCCTCTTACCGCTTCTGTAATTAGAAACGCCGGAGACTCGCCGGGCTTAAACAATGCAGTCGGGTGAAATTGAATAAACTCCATGTTTTCAATTCTTCCTTTCGCCCTATAAGTCATGGCAACACCATCTCCTGTGGCAACTTTTGGGTTGGTAGTTGTGCGATACGCCTGTCCACAGCCACCTGTGGCTAGCATGGTGACGGGTGCTAATATTTTTTCAATTTTATTTGTTTGATGATTTAAGACATACACGCCATAACAGGTAATATTGGGGGTAGATTTGGTAACAAGATAGTTTAGGTGATGCTGTGTAATGAGTTCCACCACATAGCAATGCTGAATGAATTTAATATTGCTATGCCGCTGAGCCTCCTCAATTAATGCCCTTTCTATCTCTTTACCTGTAACATCTTTGTGGTGCAGTATTCTGAATTCACTATGACCACCTTCGCGACCTAAACTGTACTCGCCATTTTCTTCTTTATCAAAAGATGCACCATAGTCAATAATCTCCTGAATCCGTTCTGGGCCTTCTGTTACGACTATATTTACGACTTCTTCATTACAAAGTCCGTCGCCGGCAACTAACGTGTCTTGAATATGTTTTTCAAAACTATCCTTCTCCTCGTCCCACACGCCCGCTACGCCACCTTGCGCATACTGGGTATTGGTTTCCTCTGAAGAAGCCTTCGTAATAACTGTAATTTCCTTGTCAGGAAATTTTTTGGCAATCTTAATGGCATACGTAAGACCCGCAATGCCGGAACCTATTACTAAAAAGTCTGTCTTCATGTTTTCTTCAATTCCTGCAAATTTACTTATAAAAACGATCTTTGGGAAAACAAAAAAGCAGTTGCCAATAGACAACTGATTTTTTGTTTTATTCGAGTTTTTATCTTAAAGATTTACACTCTTTCTTCCTTTTAATAAATAGATAGAATAGTAGATGACATGAAATATTACCATCACTATAGAAAAAGTAAATAATGCTGTACTACTGTCATCTGCATACAAATGATGACAGATTGCTAATATAACAAGTAACAGTGTTAAGATAAGGCCACATAAAGATGTTATTCTATAACTTTTATGATGTGTCGCTGAAGAATCATTTTTATTTAATTCACTCTTACGAATACCTCGGGAGAGATAGATATCTAAACCGATCATCATCCAAACGACCAGACGCATCCAAGTATCTAGGGGTAAAAATACCATCATAAACAAACAAACAAGTACGCCCAAAATAGGTACATAAGGTACAAATGGTACGCGGAATGCACGTGGCGCATCTTTCATGTTTTTGCGCAGTACCAATACGCCGATACACACTAAGATAAAGGCGAATAAGGTACCAATACTTGTCATTTCTCCTACAATACGACCTGGAATAAAAGCTCCAAAAGCACTTACCAAGAGCATAAACAATAAGTTTGATTTGTAAGGAGTGCGATGTTTCGGATGTAGTTTTGAAAATATACTAGGCAATAAACCATCTTTACTCATTGAATAAAATACACGGCTTTGACCTAAAAGCATTACCAAAATAACAGAAGAGTAACCCAATAATATAGCAATATTGATAGCAATATTTAACCATGGATAATCAGGTGTTACAACGCCATTTGCTCCGGCATGTCCCATTTGTTGAATGGCAATGGCAACGGGAGCTAGATCTCCACTTCCACCCGTGTTGAACATATGGTAATTGGCCACCCCTGTCATTACATATGCAAAGGCAATATATAAAACCGTACAGATCAATAATGAACCCAGAATGCCTATTGGCATTGCTTTAGCAGGATTTTTAGTTTCTTGTGCAGCGGTAGAAACTGCGTCGAAACCAATATAAGCAAAGAAAACGACGGCTGCGGCGCGTACAATACCCGACCAACCAAAGCTACCGAAAGTGCCGGTATTGACAGGAATCAAAGGGTGAAGATTTTCCGGACGTACATAATGTATACCGATGGCTATAAAAATAATTACGATACTCACTTTTATCGTAACGATAATGCCGTTGACCCAGGAAGACTCGCTCGTGCCTCTAATGAGTACCAATGACATTACTACAACAATAAATACAGCAGGCAAATTTAGAATACCAGGTATGGCGTCAAATGGAGTAGCCATCAATGCATGTGGTAAAGCCACCCCAAAAGATTTGAAGAGCTGTACTAGATAGCCTGACCAACTGGAGGCAACAGTAGCAGCTCCTACTGCATATTCCAACACCAAATCCCAACCAATAATCCATGCAATAAATTCACCCATTGTGGCATAAGAATAGGTATAAGCGCTTCCTGCCACCGGAATCATAGAGGCAAACTCTGCATAACAAAGGCCGGCAAAGGCGCAACCTAATGCTGCAATGATAAAAGAAATCATAATGCCCGGACCTGCATAATTGGCTGCGGCAACGCCGGTAATCGAAAATAACCCGGCCCCAATGATAGCACCAATCCCCAATGCAATTAGAGATCGGGCACTCAATGTTTTCTTTAGTCCATGTTCTGTATCCGATGATTCAGCAAGTAAGGAACTAATTGATTTTTTGACGAATAAACTCATAGATATTTTTTGTTCTCAGTTAATTAGAAGTCGGAAAATTAACGATTTATTTTTAAGGTTACCTAATTAATAAAGTGTTTTTTGTACAGTGAATATTTCTTTAGTGCATAAATACGAATAAATGTTAGGTTTGTGTATATTGCAACATTTTTAAATTATTCGATTGCTCAATTTATCTTTTTTTGATGAAGAACGCTAAAAACAAACTTACCTTATACATCATATATGGAATGGTATTGGGTGTTATTATTGGTTATCTTGCTTATTTATTTCTCCCAAAATTGTACTTACCGGCATTTACAAGCAATGCTAATTTATTGACAACCGTCTTTTTGCGTTTAGTGCAAATGGTTATTGCGCCCCTGGTCTTTTGTACGCTCATTGTAGGCATTGCTAAATTGGGAGACATAAAAGCTGTTGGTCGTGTCGGCGGAAAAGCGATGTTATGGTTTGTCTCTGCTTCTATTATCAGTTTATTCATTGGTTTGATAATGGTACACCTCACGCATCCTGGGAGCGGCATTAACTTAGGCAGTGTTAACCCCAATGATGCAAAAGACATTATTTCTAATACACAAAATTTCTCCTCTACTAATTTTATAAATCATTTAGTTCCTAAAAGCGTGGTAGAGGCGATGGCTTCTAATGAAATATTGCAGATAGTCATATTTGCTGTGTTTCTTGGTGTGGCTTTGGCTTCGATGGGTGAAAAGGCAAATTCTGCTGTGAGGGCTTTGGATACTTTTTCGCATGCCATATTAATAATGGTAAATTATGTGATGTATTTTGCTCCATTAGGTGTATTGGGCTCTATTGCTGCTACAATGGCGGTAAACGGTCCGGCTATCTTTTTATTTTATGGTAAATATTTATTTTGGTTTTTAATCACCATCATCATTTTATGGTCAGTAATGATTTTGGTAGGGTCTATTATTCTGAAAAAACGACTACTTCCTTTATTGAGGGCGATAGTTCAGCCGATGATTGTGGCTTTCAGTACTACCAGCAGCGAAGCCGTGTTTCCTGTCTTGACTGAAGAGCTGGAAAAATTTGGCTGTAACAATAAAATCGTTGCATTTGTGTTGCCATTGGGATATTCTTTTAATTTAGACGGAAGCATGATTTACATGACTTTTGCCAGCATGGCTATTGCCCAGGCTTATGGTGTCCATTTGGATATTGGAACCCAAATAACTATGCTTTTCGTACTGATGCTGACGAGCAAAGGTATAGCCGGAGTCCCACGTGCTTCATTGGTAGTGGTAGCCGCATCCTGCGCGATGTTTAATATTCCCCCGGAAGGCATTGCGTTGATTTTGCCTATTGATCATTTCTGTGATATGTTGCGCACAATGACCAACGTGGTTGGCAACGCTTTATCTACCGCATCGGTGAGTAAATGGGAGAGAGCTTTGGAGCCTGCAAGGGAGCAAATAGTAATTTAATGATTTATTATAATATTTTGCATTTAAAATGCTATTGCATTCATTAAATTTGTCCATCCATATAATTATTTCAAGAATTCTCCTTTATGCTAAATTCTATCCTGCTAAGTTTTGATTGGAAACAATTACTCAATCCTGAGTTTTATATCTTTCCGGGTAGTCTTTGGCTTATTATGTTTATCATCTTTGCTGAAACTGGTCTGTTTATTGGTTTTTTCCTGCCTGGTGATTCTTTGTTATTTGTTGCAGGTATTTTTAGTGAGAAGTTAATCGCTTCATCCGCTATTGATTTTAGCAATTCACATTTGAATTTGATAGAATTAATTGTACTGATATGTATTGCAGGTATAATTGGTAATTTCTTTGGTTATTGGTTTGGCTTAAAGAGCGGGCATCTTCTTTTTAAAAAAGAAGACACCTGGTATTTTAAGAAAAAACATTTGATGCAAGCACATAATTTCTTCGAAAAGCGTGGTGGGAGTGCACTTATATTTGCGCGTTTTCTACCCATCGTTCGCACATTTGCTCCGATTGTTGCGGGCGTTGTAGAAATGGATAAGAAAAAATTCATGCTCTACAACATTATTGGCTCAGCAGCTTGGGTAGCATGTATGGTTGCAGCCGGTCATTATTTAGATGCCTTTGTAGAAGAGAAATATGGTATTCAATTAACCGATCATTTAGAGTTGATTATAATAGTGCTTGTATTGATTACCACTGCGCCGGTTATTATAAAAATGATTACACACGGAAAACAGAAAACTGTAAATGGAGGCGTGGAGTAATTAAATATGTCATCTTCGGCTTGCAGATTGCCAACTCTATAGCTACCGGAGTTACATTCCTATGTTGCCTGATTTAGAAAACTTATCCATATTATAGGAATGTTGTGGATTATTGACCGTAATGCAGACGAAAGAATTACTCGATCGCCATAGGACACAATAATCAGAAAGAATTTGTTGGTAATAAACATACAGCAAAGTGCAATTAACAAATTAACATGAAAGAGTAGCAAGAGAAATTGGCGCAAGTAAAGAGTGACTTAACCATACTTCAATTAGCATACATCAATATTCATTCAATTGAAAATTTCTTCCAATATTTTGATGACTTAAAAGAAGAACACAAACCAGTAATAATCGAAAAAGATGATTTTCTGATTGATAAAGATGCAAGTAAAGATATTTAATTGGCCATATGCTCATCCCGTTGATAAGATGTGATATTAAAATATACTTATCATAATGGAAGTTTAATTTGCTCTTCAACTTTCCTTTTTATAAAATTGCAAAATACTTATCTTCGCTGCCTATGCAAAAAGAAGTTGTTTTAAGTGGCATCAGGCCCACGGGTTTTTTACATCTCGGAAATTATTTTGGAGCGATGCGCAATTATGTGCGTATGCAAGATGAATTTAACTGTTACTTTTTTGTTGCTGACTGGCATAGCCTTACTACGCACCCCGACACCAAAGCATTAAAAGCAAGTGTTCATAGAGTCATCGCAGAAAATATTGCTTGCGGATTAGACCCGGAAAAAGTATCCCTGTATGTACAAAGCGACGTGCCTGAAATTGCGGAATTGTATTTGTATCTGAATATGCTTGCCTATAAAGGGGAGTTGGAAAAGGTGCCTACATTTAAAGACAAAGTGCGTTTACAACCCGATAACGTAAATGCAGGATTGCTTACTTATCCGGTGTTGATGGCGGCAGATATTCTAATTCATCGCGCTGTAAAAGTTCCCGTTGGTAAAGACCAAGAACAGCATTTGGAAATGGCACGCAATTTTGCAGATCGCTTTAATCATAGATATGGAGAGGTTTTTCCGCAGCCCCGTCCCTTTAACTTTAGCAATAATCTAGTCAAAATTCTTAGCCTGGATGGTAATGGAAAGATGAGTAAGAGCGAAAACCAAATGGCGACCATTTATCTCTCTGATGATGATGAACTTATCAGAAAGAAAATAAAGAAAGCAAAAACAGATGAAGGTCCTTCCCATGATAATGCGGAGAAGCCCGACTATATACAAAATCTTTTTACATTAATGGAATTGGTAAGTACTAAGGAGGTAGTGGAGAAATTTGAAGCGGATTATAACCAGTGCAACATCCGATATGGTGATATGAAAAAGCAATTGGCGGAAGACATGGCAATATTTATTAAGCCCATTCGTGAAAAAGCTGCTACTATTCAGAACGATAATGCTTATCTTCAAAAAATAATGCGTGAAGGCGCTGAAAAGGCTAGGGTAAGTGCCAAAGCTACAATTAATGTTGTTCGTGAAAGTATGGGGGTGAAGTATTAATGTGCGTGTTGAAGAATTGGAGCATTTAAGAGACAGAAAATAGAAGGATTTGAATCTAGTTGTATTTAATTCACAAAGGACGTGTAAAACTTATATCACAAATGGCGAAAGCAATTAAGAATAAACCAAAACATATAGCTGTAGCTGGCAACATCGGTGCAGGCAAGACAACGCTTACTCAGTTGTTAAGCAAGCATTATAAATGGATCCCTCAGTTTGAAGATGTAGATCACAATCCATATTTGAGCGATTTTTATGATGATATGTCTCGTTGGAGTTTCGAATTGCAAATTTATTTTTTGAATAACCGTTTAAAACAATTATTAGAGATCCAAAATGGCACGGAAACCGTTATTCAAGATAGAACTATTTACGAAGATGCTAATATTTTCGCGCCAAACTTACACGATATGAGTCTGATGAGTTCACGTGACTTTAATAACTACTATAGTTTTTTTAAGACACTAAAGTCAATGGTGAAGCCGCCGGATTTATTGATTTATCTTAAGGCGTCGGTACCGGCATTGGTCGCTCAAATACAAAAACGTGGACGTGAATACGAAGACAATATTCGATTGGATTATTTAAAAAAGCTGAATACGCTTTACGACAAATGGATTGATAGCTACAAGGAGGGTCCTTTGTTGGTGATAGATGTTGACAACGTTAATTTTGCCGAAAATGAAGAACACTTAGGTGAAATCTTTACAAAAATAGATGGGCTTTTGTACGGGCTTTTTTAGCCATCGTTGAGATATAGTCCATTTTCTCGTTCCTTATGGGAAGGATCTTCTATCATTTTTTGCTATTCACTGAAAACAACAATGAGCTTAAATCAAAAAATTAGTTTTATTACTATTGGCGTAAAAGATTTACAGAAAATGAAATCTTTTTACAAAGATATTTTAGGTTGGCAAACTGAGAAAGACGAAGACGGTATTGTATTTTTTAAGATGAATGACGGTTTGATTTTTTCGTTGTTTCCCGAAAGTGAACTGGCTGATGATATAGGAACCATCCATACTTCAGACGCGTATAAAAATTTTTCTTTCGCGATTAACTTACCTTCACAAAAAGAAGTAGATGATTTTTTTCAGATCTTGATGGAAAAAAAGGTCGCTATTCAAAAGATGCCGGAGCCTGTTTTCTGGGGTGGCTATCGTGGTTATTTTGCTGATCCCGAAAATAATTTTTGGGAGATAGCGTATAACCCCTTCATTTAAACGTTGAAATTGAAGGTGTTTGATCTATGATTTAAGAAAAGATTCGGCATTTATCCGTCCTAGTTTATCTTTAATAAAAGACAATACTCATAACAATTAACATGAAACTGCATTATCAAATCATAAATTCTGAATTTAAATATCCCTTCACAATTTCTAAAGGAAGAACTAAAACACATCAGCCTGCTTTAATTGTGTCCTTATCCTTGGGCAATTTTACGGGTTGGGGCGAGGCGCCGGCGATAACTTATTACGATATCTCAGTAGAAAAGATGGTGGAAGATTTGACTGCTAAGAAATTATTTATCGAAAAATTCGCGCTTACCGAACCTGAAAGATATTGGCATTACCTGCACCACCTCCTTCCTCAAAATCCTTTTCTTGTCTGTGCATTGGATATGGCTTGTTGGGACCTGTTTGGAAAGCTGGAAGGGCAACCTTTGTATAAATTGTGGCAAACTGAATGGCAAAATATTCCGCTGACTGACTATACTATTGGCATTGACTCTATCGAAAAAATGAAGGAGAAAATAAAAGAAAATCCCTGGCCGGTTTATAAAATAAAATTGGGTACCGACAAAGATATTGAAATTATAGAGTCGCTCCGATCTTGCACGGATAAGCCTTTCCGGGTGGATGTAAATGGTGGCTGGTCTTTATCTGAGGCCTTGGAAAAAATTCCACATCTGGAAAAGCTGGGAGTGGACTTGATCGAACAACCATTGGCTAAAAACGATTGGGAAGCAATGAAAGTACTTTACGAAAAGTCTTCTTTGCCTCTTTTTGCAGATGAAAGTTGCGTGTTTGAAAATGATGTCGAAAAATGCGCCGGACATTTTCATGGCATCAATATAAAATTGACAAAATGTAGCGGGCCTACGCCTGCTTTAAGAATGATAAAGAGAGCACGCGCGTTAAATTTGAAGGTAATGATGGGTAGTATGAATGAAACCTCTGTTGGTTCTGCAGCGATTGCTAATTTTTTACCTCAATTAGATTTTGTTGATATGGACGGGAAATTATTATTGCAAACAGATATTGCCGAAGGGTTGGATATGGAGGCTGGTTTTGTGACCTTACGTTACCCGTCAGGGCTAGGCATTGCCGTCAATGGATTCCAGTAGTTTTGTTTTATACGGAGATAGATTTACAAAATCTTTTCTAATAAATATTTTGTGTTTTTGCGTTTTGGCGCTACTTTTATGAAAACGTTTTCAAATTTTAGAGCAGAACAAACTTGCATTATCAGCATGAAATCGCTTAATGGACTAACCTATTTGGTTATGAATTGGCTTTTTTAATAAAAAAACTAGATGGCAAAAATACCAAAAATAGAAAGTGCAAATACTATTTTGCATGTTGCAGAAGCATCAGGTTTGTCTCCTGCTACCATTTCTAGAGTTTTGAATAATCATCCTTACGTAAAAGAGGCGACTAGAAAAAGGGTATTGGATGCAATCGAAAAATTAAATTACCACCGAAATAATATAGCATCCGGATTGCGTAGCAATAAATCACACGCCATAGGATTAATCGTGCCGCGTATTTCTATGACTTTTCAATCAGAAGTAATTACTTCTATTCAAAATCATTTATACAAACATGGCTATAATTTAATGATTTGTCAATCTAATGATTCCTTGCAAATGGAACGGGAAATGGTTAAGACTTTACATTCCACGAGAGTAGATGCCGTTATTGCTGCCTGTACATTAAATACCACTGATTTTAGCCATTTTGATTTTTTGATGAAAAGCGGCATTCCTGTTATTTTTTACGATCGTGTACCTACAACAAAAACTGCGGCAACACTTATAAAAGGAGATGATTTTCGTGGCGGGTATCTTGCAACATCGCATTTAATAGAAATTGGTTGTAAAAACATCGCACATATTTCCGGTCCACTGAGTTGCAATTTGTACCAGGATCGTTTAGCGGGATTTAAAAAGGCAATGCAACAAGGGAATTTAAAAATTAATGATAAATGGATGTTTTATCAGGAACTAACTTATGAAAATGCACGCGTTGCTGTGAAAAAAATGTTGAGTGGTAATGAGCGTCCAGACGCAATTGTTGCCGATAATGATACCTCTGCAATTGCTGTATTGGAATATGTGAAAGAAATAGGATTGAAAGTTCCAAATGATTTGAAGATTGTAGGTTATTCCAATGATTCAAGAAGCGCAATTATTAGCCCGTCACTTACAACTATAGAACAGTTCCCGGCATTGATGGGACAGAAGATTGTAGAGGCGTTGATGGTTTTATTAGGCAATAGTGGAACCAATACGACAATGACTCAAGAGCCAACGGTTATACCGGTGCAGCTTATTAGAAGATTGTCTGCTTAGCCATGTATATGTTGGTTCGCTGGCAGCAATAGGTATGTCTTAGAGAATACATAAAATACGGGATAAAAAAAGTAAAGACTAAAAATTTAAAACAAAAACTATGATTAGAAAGAGTTGGTTAATTGTTGCAGTCACTCTGACACTTGGATGTTCCACCGCGAAAAAAGCGCAAGATAACAGTGACAAGGCACTTCAGCCGAAGGAAGTCATGTCGGTGATGCAAAGGGTCGCAGATTGGCAAATAGCAGAAATTAGCGAACATCATATTGTTTCAGACGATTGGACTTATGGCGCATTGTATACAGGTATTCTTGCTTATGGTAATTTAACGGGAAACAAAAAGTATGACGACTTCTTAATAGATATTGGTAATAAATTAGACTGGAATACTGGCAAGCGCCGTTTTATGGCCGATGATTATTGCGTTGGGCAGATGTATTCTATATTGTACAGTAAATACAAAAAGCCAAAAATGCTAGAGAAATTTATTCCACAGGCAGACAGCATTATTGCAAAACCGCATACGGAGTCTTTGGTGTTTAAAGGAGATAGTGCCAATCGGGAGTGGGCATGGTGTGATGCGTTGTTTATGGGACCTCCATCATTAGCCTATTTGGCTACCGCCACTAAGAATTTAAAATATCTGAATATTGCTAATAAACTTTGGTGGAAAACTACAGACTTCTTGTATGATACGACAGCGCACTTATATTATCGTGACAGCCGTTACTTTGATAAAAAAGAAGCGAATGGTAAAGAAGTATTTTGGTCTCGCGGTAATGGGTGGGTCATGGGCGGTTTGGTAAGAATGCTCGATAACATGCCGACGAATTATCCGGATAGAGCGAAGTATGAAACGTTGTATCGACAAATGGCCCAAAAAGTAGCCTCCCTGATAACCGCAGATGGTACCTGGCATGCGTCTTTACTTGATCCCGCTTCTTTCCCTTCTAAAGAAACCAGCGGCTCTGGATTTTACTGCTATGCATTGGCCTGGGGTATAAGACATGGGCTATTGCCCTACAAAGAATATTTTCCCGTGGTAAAAAAATCTTGGGATGCTTTAGTGTCTTGTGTTCATCCCAATGGCAAATTGGGATTTGTACAAGAAATAGGTGCAGCACCAGGCAAAACCACTTTTGACGATACGCAAGTATACGGGGTTGGCGCATTTTTATTAGCTGGTACAGAATTGTATCTCTTAGAAAGACATAAATAATTGAAATAATTGAAAAAAAAGAAACAATGAGTTTAGCAACATTTTTTGGATTGGAAGGTAAAACAGCAATCGTTACCGGCTCAAACAAAGGCATTGGAAAAGCAATGGCTATTGCGCTGGCAGAGGCGGGTGCCGATATAATAGGTGTGTCATCTAGTTTTCCGGAAAATTCTGAAACAGAAACAACCATAAAAAAGTTAGGCCGAAGATTTACAAAATACAATGCCGACTTTTCAAGGCGTGAACAGGTGTACGCTTTTATAAAAAATGTAAAGGCGGATTTTGGAATAATTGATATTTTGGTAAATAATGCAGGTACAATCATGCGTGAGCCTGCCGCCAATCACAGTGATGAATATTGGGATAAAGTTATTTCAATCAATTTAGATACGCCATTTATTTTGGCCAGAGAATTCGGAAAAGACATGATAGAAAAGGGGAGTGGTAAAATAATTTTTACTTGTTCTATGCTTTCTTATCAAGGGGGGATAAATGTTCCGGGATACACAGCCAGTAAATCCGCGGTTGCCGGTCTGGTAAAGGCGTTGGCCAATGAGTGGGCGTCAAAAGGTGTGAATGTAAATGGTATTGCACCTGGTTATATTGCGACGGATAATACAAAAAACCTAATGGCCGATGAAACTCGGTCAAAATCCATATTAGAAAGAATTCCGGCAAACCGTTGGGGAAACCCCGAGGATTTGAAAGGGGGGGTTATTTATTTGGCCTCGGCGGCCTCAAACTATGTAAACGGAACAATCTTAAATATCGATGGCGGCTGGATGGGACGATAATCGAATAATCATCTAATCATTTAATCAATAAAAATTTAAAAAATGGAAGTAAGATTTCAAAATAGCCCTAAAGAAACTAGGGAAATGAATACGGCAGCTTTAAGAGAAAATTTTCTTATCGAAAAGCTCACACAGGAAGATAAACTCAAACTTGTTTATAGTCACTATGATCGGGTGATTATTGGTGGTGTAAGCCCGGTGGGTAAAAAAGTGTCTTTAGAAAATGAGCAGGAGTTGAAAGCGGCATTTTTCCTTGAAAGAAGAGAGCTCGGCATTGTAAACCTCGGTGGTGCCGGCATGGTAGAAGCTGGCGGTCAGTCTTATGACTTGGATAAATTAGATTGTCTATATGTGGGAAAAGGAGTGGAAAACGTTTCTTTTGCCTCAAAAGAAGCAGGCAATCCTGCCATTTTTTATATGCTTTCAGCACCAGCACATATGACGTATCCCACCACAAAATATACGAAAGAGCAAGCTGCAGGTGGTGCTACAGGAAGTGTAGAAACGGCTAACAAGCGAACAATTTATCGTTACATTCACCAGAAAGGAATACAGAGCTGTCAATTGGTGATGGGGCTGACTATTTTAGAAACCGGTAGTGTATGGAATACAATGCCGTCGCATACACATACCAGGAGAATGGAAGCCTATTTTTATTTTGATGTCCCCCAAAATCAAAAAGTTATTCATTTAATGGGGGAACCTTCGGAAACCCGACATTTAGTCGTTTCCAATAATGAAGCAATTATCTCAGCTCCTTGGTCTATCCATTCCGGTTGCGGCACTTCTAATTATGGTTTTGTTTGGGGTATGGCCGGTGAAAACTATACTTATGAAGACATGGATATGGTAGATATTAATACCTTGAAATAATCATTTAGATCAGGGAGGATGCTGTAAAAGCGTTTTCCATTTTATTGATTAAATTAAAAAAAGAAAAATGAAACGTTTTATTATAATCTGCATTACAATGCTTAGCCTAACAACTTCTGGTAGTTTATTCGCGCAAAAGAAAGCAGAACGTCAGGTGAAAGCGGTGGTGGAACAATTCAAAAATGCCTTGGTAACTGCCAACGATGCTCAATTACATGCGCTTACTTATCCGGATTTGAAATATGCACACTCCACTGGAAAGGTGCAAAATCAACAAGAATTTATTGATGGGATTACTTCCGGCCGTTCTGATTTTTTGCATATTGATTTAAAAGATCAAACAATCGACATTGTTTGCCATACGGCAACGGTTAGACACTTGCTTTCTGCCAAGACTTTCGATAGTAAAG
>NZ_JBNQGD010000387.1:0-1345 GCF_050436765.1 Arachidicoccus sp.
CCACAGATTATTTAGCCAGAAGGTCAAAGATTGTGGAATTGACATGGAAAGTATTTTTATCAATATAAAATCTACACAATCGCAAACAAAACAAACTAATTTGATAATTTTAAAATGTCAAGTTTTTTACACAAAAAACTTGACATTTTAAAATTAATGCTATCTTTGCATTATGGCTTTAGCAACACAAATACGCAATAGGATAAAACAACTTCCCGAAAGTAAAACTTTTGGATATAGCGATTTGCGTATTGCTAAAGAAGATTATAGCACAGCCGCCAAAGCATTAGAGCGTTTGCAAAAATCGGGAGTTCTTAAAAAAGTTTCTAAAGGTATTTTTTACAAACCAAAACAAACAGTATTTGGAGAATTACAACCCGAATACGACGAACAACTTCGTCCATACTTGTTTGAAAACGGAAAGCGTATTGCCTACGAAACAGGAACTTCATTATATAGAAAATTGGGGCTTACTACGCAAATGGCTTTCACTATAAAAATCGCCAGCAGGGGCAAACGAATAACAATCAATAGGGGCTCGTTAAAAGCCAATGCCGTAAAAAGCTATACAGAAGTAACCGAAAATAATTATGAAGCTTTGGGCTTGTTAGATGCGTTTAAAGATATTAAGCAAATTCCCGACACTTCCACTAGTCAGGCGACAAAACGGTTAAGTTCTATTTTAAAAGGATTGGATAAGAAGCAAACCGAAACATTGATAAAATATGCGTTACTTTATCCGTCAAGAGTGCGGGCTTTGGTGGGTGCCATTCTGCAAAATATCGGTTATAAAAGCAACGCATTGGATAATCTTAAACAGAGTTTAAATCCACTTACAACAATAAAATTGGGAATAAAAGAAAGTGAATTGCCAACCCAAAACAATTGGTATATCAAATGAAGTTACACGAAAATATAACCTTATACACTGATGCCATTCGATTCACTGCACAGCAAATGAATTTGCCACCCGAATACATTGAAAAAGATTATTGGGTAACATTTGCTTTATACAAAATCTTCAAAAATGAAATAGGCAAGGAAACTGTTTTCAAGGGCGGAACAGCATTGTCAAAATGTTTCAATCTTATACAACGGTTTAGTGAGGATATTGATTTGGTTGTATTACACAAAGAAAATGAAACACCAAATCAGCTAAAAAATAAAATTAGAAAGATTTTTGAGTGTGTGTCAGGAGTGCTGGCGGGGGTGGGGGGGGTGGCGCGACTTCGGGGAACCGGGAGGTTCTGGGGGTAGTGTGGGGTGACGGCGTAGGCACGGTCGGCGATAACCGCCTGAAGATCGGCCAGCCGCTGGATGGCGGGCCGGCTTTGCCGCCCAGCTT
>NZ_JBNQGD010000387.1:1355-4514 GCF_050436765.1 Arachidicoccus sp.
TGTATCAGAAGTTCTACCCGAGATAGAAATTGAAGGCATCACTAATAAAGTGGGAATGATTCGTAAAACTGCACATAATTATCAACGGGTTTTTACAGGATATTTCGGACAAGTAAGGGATATTATTATTGTGGAATCCACTTGGTTAGGGCATTTTGAGCCTTACAGAACAGCACAAGTAAGTTCTTTCATTTACGAAATGATGTTGCAAAACAGACAACAATCACTCATTGATGAATATGGAATGAATCCATTTGAGGTGCTGGCTTTAAACCCAAAAAGAACCTTGTGTGAAAAAATAATGAGCTTGGTTCGTTTCTCACAAACGCAAGAACCGATTAGCGATTTGCGAAATAAAATCAGGCATACTTACGATATACATCTTATGTTGAAAGACGATAATCTTTATTCGTTCTTCCAATCAGATGAATTTGAAACAATGCTTTTGCGCGTGGCAAACGATGACATTGTAAGTTTCAAAAATAATAATAGATGGTTGGCTAATCATCCTGCAACGGCTATTGTATTTTCCGAGCCGGAAGATACTTGGAATAAAATAAAGAATGTTTACACAGGAAGTTTCGACGAATTGGTTTTTGGTAAACTTCCCGAAGAGTTGGAAATTCTTAAAACTTTAAAAATTGTAGCAAATAGATTGAAAGAGATTAAATGGAACTTACAACCATAAATATTTTAAATATTTGCCCGCCATTCTGCCCGCTTATAACAAAAAATATTCATAAATAATTGATAATCAACAACTATATAAAATCCCTCACTCTCCGCAAATTTTGATATCAAAACAAATTAAAAGCCTGCAAATCAAACTATTGCAGGCTTTTGTTTTTGGGTCAAAACCCCATTTTATTCACCAATTCCCTACAAAAAAGGGCCTAATTCGGTGAGTAATTTTAGGAAGCGTTCCTACTCACCGAATAACGCATAAGTTTCTGATATTCAGCACGTTCGGAGACTGAACATCTTGATTAACGGTAGTTGCAAAGCTAAATTTGTTTCACTTTTTAATGTTAAAAAACATGAAAACTAATTTTAGCCTGCTTTTCTATTTGAAAAAGCAAAAGAACTACAAAACCGGCCCTGCCGCTATCTACATGCGCATTACCGTTAACGGTAAGCGATCTGAAAATTCCACAGGCCGCGAATGTGAACCAGCTCGCTGGAATGCCCATGCCGTCCGTGCCAACGGCACTAAAGAAGTAACGAGGTCGCTCAATGCCTATTTAGACGATCTGCAAAAAAAGGTTTATGAAGCCCATAGCCAACTGACCGAAGCGGATGAAATGATCACAGCGGAGAGCATCCGTAATAAATTTTTGGGGAAAAGCGAACAACCACGAGCTTTAATAGAAATCTTTAAAGACCATAATCATAAAGTAGAGGCCCTCGTGGGCAAGGAGTATACTAAAGGTACATTAACTCGCTATCAGACCACCTTAAAACATACTTCGAATTTCCTCAAATGGAAATATAAGTTATCCGATATAGATATTAAAAAAATCGATCATGCCTTTTTGATGGACTTTGAATTTTACCTCCGCTCAGAACGTAAATGCGCTAACAATTCGGCAGTTAAATACGTTCGCAATTTCGGCAAGATCATCCGCATTTGTATCGCTAACCGCTGGCTAACCTATGATCCATTTTTAAATTATAAAAACAAGATCAAAACGGTTGAACGAGTTTTTCTAACTACCGAAGAGTTACAGGAAATAGCGGATAAGGATTTGGCAACTGGCCGGTTGACACAGGTACGCGATATTTTTTTGTTCTGCTGTTTTACGGGATTAGCCTATGCAGATGTAAAGAAGCTGCGTAAATGGGATATAGTAACGGGAATTGATGGTGAGAAATGGATTACTATTAAAAGGCAAAAGACCGATACGCCATCACGTATTCCCTTACTGCCAGCGGCCATTTCCTTGATACAACGCTACGCCGAGCACCCACAATGTGAGAGCAGTGGCAAAGTGTTACCCGTATTAAGCAATCAGAAAATGAATGCCTATCTCAAAGAAATAGCTGATATATGCGCTATAAATAAGCCTATTACCTTTCATATTGCCCGCCATACATTTGCTACGACGGTGACGCTTTTGAACGGAGTGCCAATCGAAAGTGTGTCTAAGATGTTAGGCCATACGAATATTCAGACAACACAGCATTATGCTAAAATTTTGGATATTAAGGTCGGCGCGGATATGGCCCTGCTGAAAAAAAGGCTTGTACCTCCACTGGAATCTGTTAACGTAATCCGGAAAGAAAATTAACCGTTTATAAACTAAAGGAACTTTTGTGTGGTACAACAAAATAGTTTCACACAAAAGTTCACCAATTTTAGCATTATAATGACGGCGACAAATCAGATTTTAAAGCATCAGATCCGCCGGTCATTACGGCTTTTAATTTTTCAAACCCATACATTTAACACTCGGGCGAATGAATTGCGATTACTTTTCTCGTAGTTCGTAATCGAAAGACTAAGCGCAGAACTCTCTTAAAAGTAACCATTAGCAGAAGGGCGCCAATTAACATGTTCAATAAATGACAAAATGGAAGTTGGAATACTGGTAACACGTAACCTACGCTAATGTAAACCAAGCCTGAAAGAGCTGTTCCCATAACTATCGCAGCGAAATAATAGCGTTCTCCCCGGGCTACACCAAGAAGTTGCCTGCATCTTAAACGCAAAATATGCTGCTGAAGTTCAGCTACCCGGACATTGGACAATAGGGTCATGTATACCCCGCTAAGTATGATGCAGGCGCACCTTGCAGGAAGTCCGGAAAGTTGAAGTAAGGATTCATTTCCGCCGGTGAGATAATGCCAGGACAATATCGAAGTACTTAAGGCAGATACGACCACTATGACGCGATTTAGTGTGATCAATTCTTTTCTTCGTTGCAATAACAGGAAGCACACTTTTGCCGCCGTGACCTGTGTTATTACTGCAGCGGTTAAAAAGAACAACTGCCCGACATAATCCTGAGTTGAAGCCAGCCGGGCAAGAATAAGATTAGGAGGAACAAATGCAACTGTCCTGATAAAGGCATCTTTGGTTACTGTTGAAAATAATTTGGCCGCGTTCAACATAGCTCTTTAATTCTGGCCTGGCCCGTCAGCAGTGTCGAGTGGTACGTT
>NZ_JBNQGD010000388.1:0-7048 GCF_050436765.1 Arachidicoccus sp.
AAGCCGCGGGAATTATCGCCTATCAGCCCGGTGGTCAACCAGGTTATGATAATTCTCAATTTTTTATCAGAGGAGTAACAACTTTTGGTTATAATGCTAACCCGTTAATTTTAATTGACAATATTGAATCATCTACGACGGATCTGGCTAGGCTACAAGTCGACGATATTGAATCATTTTCAATCTTAAAAGACGCTGGGTCAACGTCTCTATATGGGTCGAGGGGAGCTAACGGGGTATTGCTTATTACAACAAAAAAGGGGAAAATGGAAAAGGCAAATGTCAACTTCAATTTTGATAATTTCATTTCGTCTCCAACGAAGAATATAAAAATAGCCGATCCCATTACTTATATGAAAGACTATAATGAAGGACAAGTAACGAGAGACCCGAGAGTTATACCACAATTCGATGCCAATAAAATATATAATACGCAACAAACACTTAACCATGCCGCTGGAAGCAATCCATATGTATATCCTGCGGTGGATTGGTTAGGTTCTTTATTTAAAAAATATACAAGCAACCGGAGAGCAAATTTGAGTGTACGTGGTGGTGGCAAGGTAGCGGTATATTATATTTCTGGGTCATATAATTTGAATAATGGGATTTTGAAGGTTAGCCCGGTTAATAATTTTAATAACAATGTGCGATTGCAGTCTTCTCAACTTCGATCTAATATTGATGTAAACTTGACTAAAACGACAGTGTTGTCTTTAAAAATCGGAGGCGTATTTGACGATTATAATGGTCCGATAACCTCTGATCCAAGCGGTGCGACGGATTTGTATGATCGTATTATGCATACTAGCCCGGTGTTGTTTCCCGCATATTTTCAACCTGATTCTGCTAACAAGTTTACACATCATGTTCTTTTTGGGAATTATAGTCTCGGCGGCAATACTAATATTTCGTTTGATAACCCTTATGCAGATCTATTAAAAGGTTATTCACAGTATACGCAATCTACTATAAATGCTCAAGTCGATTTGAATCAAAAATTGGATTTTATTGTTTCCGGCTTAAGTTTTTCCGGAATATTTTCGTTAAACAGATATTCTTATTACAGTGCGTCTAGGCAATATAATCCATTTTATTATCAAGTCCAGAATTATAACCAAGTTAGTAATATTTATAATTTGCAATTAATAAATAATCAAACCACCGGAGACATTCCAACAGAATATCTGGATTATTCACCAGGTTCTAAGAATGTCTCTTCTCAAGCCTACATCCAGGGCATTTTAAACTATAACCAAACATTTGGAAAACATACATTGGACGTTACTTACGTTGCATCCAGAGAACAGACAATCAATAGCCAATTAAATCTTCAAGATAACTCCGCTCTCGCAGCATCTTTGCCTTATAGGAACATCAATAGTTCAGGGAAAATTTCTTATACTTACGATCGGAGATATTCTTTAGAGGGTAACTTCGGATATAACGGAAGTGAGCGTTTTAACTCAAATCATCGGTGGGGATTTTTCCCATCCGTGGGCCTCGCATGGAATGTATCAAACGAAAGTTTTTGGAAGGACGATCTTAAAAATGTTATCTCTCGATTTAAAATAAGAGGGACCTATGGAATCACAGGTAATGATGCATTAAGTGCTCAAAGATTTTTTTACTTGTCCAATCTAACTTTGGATGCAGGAAGTCCCGTAAGTTTTGGAACTGCCAATGGCTATACACATGGTGGCATTCAAACATTGGGTTACCCTAATCCAGACATTACTTGGGAAACCTCCCGCCAGACAAATATTGGTGTGGATGTAACATTTTTTAGAAGTTTAAGTGTCTCCGTTGATATATACAAACAATATAGGTATAATATATATCAAACGCGAGTTGTACCACAAGCTCTTGGATTGGAGGCACCTGTTGCGGCAAACCTGGGAAGTGCTAATTCCAAGGGTCTAGATATTCAGATCGATTATTCGAAGCAAATTTCAAATGATTTAAGTATAAGTGGCAGAGCTAATCTTACAGCTACACAGTCTCGCTATGGTAAATATGAAGAGCCTGACTATCCAGGCGAACCTTGGCGAAAGAAAGCTGGAACACTCATCAATCAAACTTATGGTTTTGTTGCAGAACGCTTATTTGCAGATAATCAGGAGGCTGCCAATTCACCTTTACAATCTTTTGGTGGCGCACTCCCAATGGGAGGAGATATAAAATATCGGGATATTAATGGAGACGGGGTAATAACGCAAGGAGATGATGAAGTGCCTATAGGTGATCCCACTGTGCCGCAGATAACCTATGGTTTTGGTGCAAGTCTTAGGTATAAATCGTTCGATATAAACGTCTTTTTTCAAGGTAATAGGAAGGTTTCATTTTTCCTTGATCCTACTCAAATTAGCCCGTATATAAACGGAGGTGAAAATGGTTCATCGGGCGCAACACAACTTTTAAAATCTTTTGCAGACAATCATTGGTCGCAAAACAATCAGAATCTATATGCTGAATATCCGCGGTTAGGGGTAACATCGGATGCCATAAAAAATAATCTTCAATCAAGCACATGGTGGTTAAGAAATGGATCGTTTTTGCGATTAAAATCACTTCAATTTGGTTATACTATAGCTTCCAATAGGTTAAAAAAATACCACCTAAATAATTGCCGATTTTATGCCGATGGTTTAAATATGTTATTATTTAGCTCCTTTAAGGAATGGGATGTAGAACAGGGAGGTAACGCATTTAATTATCCTATCCAGCGATCTTTTGATATAGGTGTAAATATTAATATAAACTAATCATACTCATGTATTTTAACAAAGTTGTTATGAAAAAAAATAATATATTATTAGCCATTATAGTGTTATTAGTTTCTTCTTGCAATAAATATCTAAATGTAGTACCAGACGATGTTGCCACAATTGATTATGCTTTTAGAAATCGTACTGAAACGGAAAATTACCTTTTCGCTTGTTATTATCAAATGCAGCAAATGCAGAACCTGACATCCAATTTAGGTTTTTGTACCTCTGGGGAATTGATTTACAGATATCCCCTAACCGCCGGCCAAGAATTGTCTTCAAATGCAAATTTTCAAATATTAAGAGGCATTTTGAATGTCCAATCTCCCGTTTTAGATGATTATCAGAATATTTATATTGCAATAAATAGGTGTAATACCCTTTTGGCGAATATAAGTAAACCTCCAGATTTAACTGAGGCAGATAAAGCAAGATGGACAGCCGAAGCTAAATTTTTAAAAGCGTACTATTATTTTTATTTAGTTCGAAAGTATGGCCCGGTTCCTTTAGAGAAAGAGAACATTCCAGTAAATGCTCCCACAGATGTTGTAAGGGTTCCCCGTTTTCCTATTGATAGTATTTTCAATTATGTTTTTGAGGAGTTGGACCAAGCGATACCCGATTTGCCGCCTGCTATAACAAATACTGGACAGGAATATGGAAGAGCTACTCAGATAATGGCGTTGGCTTTGAAAGCAAAGGCCATGGTTACATGGGCTAGTCCCTTATTCAATGGTAATTCGGACGAAGCTGCATTAAAGAACGAGGATGGAACTGTTTTATTTCCGCCGTCTGTGGTCTCTGCCAAATGGGATTCTGCTACAATCGCCTGTAAGGCAGCAATAGATGCATGTAAAAATCAGGGAATAAGTTTATATAAATATATACCTCAATCGACCTCATTTATTAACGACTCTATTGTAAGATTATTATCTATTCAGGCACCCGTTAATTTCCCCGCAACAGCGTTAATTGGTGAAGATATTTGGCCCGGAAATACTCCATGTTTAGACCAAGGTTGGTATTGCCCTTCTATTTCCACTGCATCAATAGGTTCGCAAGCTCACGATGATGATGCTGTGCTGGCGGCACCCATTGCGATGGCAGAACTATTTTATACGAAAGATGGTGTACCTATAAACGAAGATAAAACTTGGAACTATTCAGAAAGATATACCCTACGTACTGGAGACGCCGCTAATAAGTATTATATCCACCAAGGCTATCAGACTATATCGATGCATTTTGACAGAGAGCCCAGATTTTATGCCGATCTTGCCTTTGATGGAGGTGTGTGGTATGGTTACGGCGTTACTGACATGAATTCCCTTCAATATGTTGTCAGTACTTCTCGTGCAAGATCGAATTTAACTGGTTATTGGGCTAAAAAATTGGTTCCATACACTACGTCTTTTAGTGGCTCAAGGTTATCCCAATCTTCGTATAATCCTCCTGTAATGCGTCTTAGTGACTTATATTTATTGTACGCAGAGGCATCAAACGAGTCAAAGGGCCCTAACCCCGTAGCCTACGCGTATATAGATAGTGTTAGGGCAAGGGCCGGACTACAAGGAGTTGTACAGTCTTGGGCGAATTTTTCGACTAATCCTTCGAAGCCTTTATCTCAATCTGGGCTTAGGAGTATCATCCACCAAGAACGAAGAATTGAATTATGTTTCGAAGGAGACGCTGGTTGGGATTTACGCCGATGGAAAGAATATTTAACCACTTTTTCTAGTCCTGTGCAGGGATGGAATTATTTATATGCGACAAATGCAACACAATATTTTCAACCGGTAAATATTTTTATTCCCGTGGTTGGGCCGCAGTCCTATTTTTGGCCGCTAAGCGCAAGTGTACTGCTCAATAATCCTAAATTAGTTCAAAATCTGTATTGGTAATCTTCCAATTTTTAAATATCAATGAATATGAAATATTTTATTAACCTGTTCTTTCTTTTGCTATTGCTGAATATGCAGATAGGTTGTGATAAGAAAAGCGATTATATCAAAGTCGTATCGACAGACAGAACTAAGCCTGGACCCGTTTCTAACGTTAAGGTAATAAATGGTCCGGGAATGGCTACCCTTACTTATACGTTGCCAGATTCAAAAAATATCTTATACGTATTGGCGACCTATAAAATAAATGATACTTTAGTGGAGCAATCTGTCAACAGCTATTTTACGGATACTATTTTTGCAAAAGGGTTTGCCAAAAGCAAAGACTATACTGTAACACTGAACGTTGTAACACGGGCCAAAATAAAATCTGACCCGGTAACGGTTACAGTGCATCCAACTACCCCTCCATATTTATTGTCTTATGAGTCTATACATTTATCTTCCACATTTGGAGGCGCTTATATAACGGCAAAGAATAATACGGGGCAGCTTGTAGGAACAGTTTTGCTAAAATATGATTCAGCAACTAAAAAAATGTTACCTATTGATCAATTTAACGGTTCTGATAGTATTATAACTAGATCTGTTAGAGGTTATCCATCTATTCCCTATTTATTTGGCGCATGCGTCGTCGATCAGTATGGAAATTCATCTGATACGGTCTTGACTACATTAACACCCCTTCCTGAAATGCAATTGGATAAAAGTTTGTTTTCGGAGTTCACCCCAGCATACCCTACCGACGCGCCCATTTCGGGCGGATGGCCAGTCGCCGGTTTGTGGGATGGAATTACGAACCAGGATGGATCGGCGTCATGGAGAGGGCTTGCACCGCCTTCCGGTAAATTTCCTATATATTGTACTTTTAGTTTAGGTGTTACAGCCAAATTAAGTAGGTACACTATTTGGCAAAGAAGCAGTTTTGCTTATGGTAATGAGAATCCTACGAATTGGAGTATATGGGGATCTCAGAAAGCAATTCCCGCAGATGTTCAATTACCTCTAGGTGTCCCTCGGGGAACTGTTGTGGGTGATTGGATTAATTTAGGGAATTTTGTTTATCTGCCAAGCCCTTCAGGTACCCAACCGAATGGATCAGCGACTAGTGCCGATGAAGCTTTTGTTGCAGCAGGATGGGACTACGACTTTGCTCCTGATAATCCACCAGTACGGTGCATAAGATTTTCATCCGAAGGATCTTTTTCGCAAAAGGTGCTTTGTATAGTACGCGAGCTTACATTTTTTGGGGAACCGCAATAGTTGCTTTTCATAAAATTAAATCGGCTTAGCAAAAAATCCTTATTTTATTTTGTTCAAATAGAACCAAAGATTCCCAAACGATAAATTAAATAAAAAACACTTATGAAAAGTATAATATTGATGTGTCTGATAGTTTCTTTTGCTGTGAGTTGTAATAAACCTACTGATTATGAAAAATATTTGAGCAATCACGAAATTATTTATCCAGGCACTGTTAAACTAAAAGCCGTTGGAGGTAATTATCGAGTACTAATGTATTGGAATCCCAGTCCTGATAAAACAATTGCGAAGTATATGATATACTGGAATCATAATTTAGACTCCATATCTGTCAATGCAACTACTTTAGATCCTGACAGCGTACAACAAATATATTTTGATAACTTGAAGGAAACGCAAGAATATGACTTTACATTTTATTCTTTAGATAGCGCAGGCAATAAATCTATTCCTATCAAATTAAATCCGGTTAGGGTATATGGAAACTACTATCAAAAAAGTTTAAAAAATAGAATATACAGCACTTACTCATATTCCAATGATACCGTTACTATTCAATGGAATAAGCCTGATACAGTGAATATAAACACTCAAATTCGATTTACCAATTTATCAGGGCAGCAAACGATCTTCGATTTGAGCCCTACAAGTAAATCATCAGTTATTGCTCAATACATGCCTAATACATACATTTACTATAAATCGAGCTATTTACCTATTACCAATTCGCCAGATACCTTTTATGTATCTAAATATGACTCCATTTTAATCCCTCAATAGGGTGATAATGTGCTAAAATATTTATTGAAACAAATGAACGGAGAATAACGCTTTGTTGGAGTTATCGAACCACAATTGTCGGGAAGCCTCAGAACCAGATACTATTCTTTCACAAGCTTAGCTTTTGTCGCTTACATCCCATCCCATCCGAAGCTAAAGCAATGGATGGGTTTTAGGCTCCTTTTTTATAAAGTTTTTAGGCGTTAAATAACAGTTCGGATAGTCCTTATGCACATAACTGGAGAGTCAGAAAGATAATTCTTACGCTGTTTTGTATCCGCCTCCTGACTTTGACACTGGGACACCCTGGAAGTTGTATTATTAAATTTCGTCATT